>PUKW01000082.1 GCA_003550665.1 Paracoccaceae bacterium
ACATGCATCAGCGGGCCGCCCTGGATGCCCGGAAAGATCGCCGAGTTGAACTTCTTGGCGAGCGCCTCGTCATCGGTGAGGATCATGCCGCCGCGCGGGCCGCGCAGGGTCTTGTGCGTGGTCGTCGTCGCGACATGGGCGTGCGGGAAGGGCGAGGGATAGACGCCCGCCGCCACGAGCCCGGCGAAATGCGCCATGTCAACCAGCAACCACGCGCCCACCTTGTCGGCGATGGCGCGAAAGCGCGCAAAGTCGAGTACCCGCGGGATCGCCGAGCCGCCGGCGATGATCATCGCGGGCTTGTGCTCCACGGCGAGCGCCTCGATCTGGTCGTAATCGGGCAGCAGGTCGCTTTCGCGCACGCCGTACTGCACGGCGTTGAACCACTTGCCGGACTGGTTGGGCTTGGCGCCATGCGTCAGGTGCCCGCCGGCGTCGAGGCTCATGCCGAGGATCGTGTCGCCGGGCTTGAGGAGAGCCGTGAACACGCCCTGGTTGGCCTGACTGCCGGAGTTGGGCTGCACATTGGCGAAGTTGACGCCGAAGAGCTTGCAGGCGCGCTCTATGGCAAGGTTCTCGGCGATGTCCACATACTGGCAGCCGCCATAGTAGCGCCGGCCGGGATAGCCCTCTGCATACTTGTTGGTCATCACCGAGCCCTGCGCCTCCATCACGGCGCGGCTGACAATGTTCTCCGAGGCGATCAGCTCGATCTCGTCGCGCTGACGGCCGAGTTCCTTGTCGATGGAGCTTGCGAGCTCCGGATCGCGGCTGTTCAGCGATTCGGTGAAGAATCCGTCGTCACGGTGCGGTGCATTCATCAATCATCCCCTTTGAGATGCTGGTTTTGTTTCACGGATGAGACGCTGCATAACGCAAATCGGCCCGGACAAGAACCCCCGCAAACGACGCAGCCGCCCCCGACGCCGGCATTGCCCGCAATTCGGGCAGCGCGCGGGCGCCTGCCCGGAGCGCCCGCGCGCCTGCGGCCTTGCCTTCGGGGCGTGCGGGCGCGACAAGTGGCTGAACGGGGAGCGCCGGGGGCAGGGCATGGAGCAGCGGATCGCCTTCGCGGCGAGCGACACGGCCGAGGCGCAGCGTGCCCGCGCCAGCCTCGAGGCGCGATATGGCGGCGTTCCGGTCGAGTCCGCGGACGTGATCGTGGCGCTGGGCGGCGACGGATTCATGCTGCAGACCCTGCACGCCACCCAGGAGCTGCCCGCCGCGGTTTACGGAATGAATTGCGGCACCGTCGGCTTCCTGATGAACGAATTCGGCGAGATGGGCCTGCGCGAGCGGCTCGCCAATGCGCAGGAGGAGGTAATCAACCCGCTGTCGATGCTCGCCGAGACCGTCGAGGGCGCGCAGCACCGCGCGCTGGCGATCAACGAGGTCTCTTTGCTGCGCGCCGGTCCGCAGACGGCGCGGCTGCGCATTCTCGTCGATGGCAAGCTGCGCATGGAGGATCTCGTCTGTGATGGCGCGCTTGTCAGCACCCCGGCCGGGTCGACGGCCTACAACTATTCCGCGCATGGCCCGATCCTGCCGATCGGCTCGGATGTGCTCGCGCTGACGGCGGTCGCGGCGTTCCGGCCGCGGCGCTGGCGCGGGGCGCTGCTTCCCAAGACTGCGCAGGTGCGCTTCGAGGTGCACAACCCGGCCAAGCGCCCGGTCATGGCCGATGCCGACAGCCGCGCGGTGAGCAATGTCGCCTGGGTGGAGGTGTGCAGCGAGCCGTCAATCGCGCATCGGCTGCTCTTCGATCCCGGCCATGGCCTCGAGGAGCGGCTGATCCGCGAGCAGTTCGCCTGAGCGCTACTCGGCGGCGGTGCGCTCGCGCATCCATGCCTCGCGCTTGCGGTAGAGGGTCGAGGGCGAGACGTCGAGCACGCGCGCGGCCTTGGGGATCGAGCCGCCGTAATGCGCGATCGTTCCCTCGATCACGAGCTTCTCGATCTCGGCGAGGGAGCGGCCGACGAGGTTGCCGATGGCGGCCTCGTCGCTGGTGCTGGCCGCGGGAGACGCTTGCGCTACCGCTTCGCCCTTCGGGCTGTCGCGGAACTCGGCGGGGAGCATGTCGGGTGTGACCTGCGCGCCGTCATTGAGCACCACCACGTTGCGCAGCACGTTGACAAGCTGGCGCACATTGCCCGGCCACGGATGGGCGCGGAACATGTCGGTGACGTCTGGCGCGAGCCTGGTGAAGCTGCGCCCCTCCTCGCGCGACAGCCGCGCGAGTTCGTGACGCGCGATCTCGACGACGTCCTCGCCGCGCGCGCGCAGGGGCGGCAGGTGCACCGGCACGACATGGAGCCGGTAATAGAGATCCTCGCGCAGATCGCCGCGGCGTACCGCCGCGAGCGGGTCGCGGTTCGTCGCGCAGATGATGCGCACATTGACATTGCGCGGGCGCGCCGCGCCGACCGGGTGGATCGTCGAGGTCTGCAGGAAGCGCAGCAGCTTGGTCTGCAGCGCGAGGTCCATCTCGCAGATCTCGTCGAGAAACAGCGTGCCGCCATCGGCCTCGGCGGCGGCGCCGGGCTTGTCGCTGACCGCGCCGGTGAAGGAGCCGCGCAGATGCCCGAACACCTCGGATTCGAGCAGGTCGGCCGGGATCGCGCCGCAGTTGAGCGCGATGAAGGGCTTGTCGGCGCGGTCCGACTCGTCGTGCACGGCCTGCGCACAGAGCTCCTTGCCGGTGCCGCTCTCGCCGGTGATGAACACCGTCGCCATCGACCGCGCCACGGAGCGGATGCGGCCATAGACCGCGCGCATGCTCGCATCGCTGCCGATGAAGGCGCCCACGGGGGCGGTGTTGTCGGGCAGGCTGCGCGCGGGAACGGGGGCGGTGCGGCGCGCGCGGCGGGCGTTGGCGACGGCGTCGATCAGGCGCTGGGTGTCGAAGGGCTTGACGAGAAAGTCGTGCGCGCCCGCGCGCATCGCGGCGACCGCGCGGGTGATCGAGCCATTGGCCGTGATGACCACGACATTGGGCGCGTGATCGGCGCCGAGAAGCTCGGCGATGAGCTCGATCCCGTCGCGATCGGGCAGCATCAGATCGAGCACCACCACGCCGGGTCGCTTGGCGCGGAACGCGTCCATGGCGGCCGCGCCCGTGCCCGCGCTGAGCGTCGTGTGCCCGGTTCGGCGCAGGACGGTCTCGTACATCAATCTCAGCGAGGCGGCATCTTCGACGATCAGAACGGAATCGCAATCACTCATGACGGTCAAACACTTCCATTTTCAACAAAGCATCGCGATCACATCACCAGCGTCAAGATGCACATCTCACCCATGGTTACCGGACCGCGTCGCACGCACATACCGTATCGCTGCGCCGCAGGCCGGCCCCGACCCTACGGGTAAAGAATAGCACGCCCGCCGGGTGCTGCGCACGCCCTTGCGCCACCGTCCTGTCATGCGGGGTCGTGGCCGTCATCGCGATCTCTCGCGCCGGGGCCCGGCGCATGCAATCAGAAGCTGCATCAGGAGCGATGCATACCCCAGATACGCACAGCCTCCAACCTGTCGAAAAGGACAGGTTGACGGCTCAGCGGCGCGGGTAGCCGAGGCCGCGCAGGGCTGCGGCGATCTCGTCGAGGATCGCGGGGTCATCGATGGTGGCGGGCGCGGTGACCGGCTCGCCGTCGGCGAGCTTGACCATCGTCGCGCGCAGCACCTTGCCCGAGCGCGTCTTGGGCAGCCGCTCCACCACCGCGGCGAGCTTGAACGCCGCCACCGGGCCGATGCGATCGCGCATCAGCGCGACACATTCGCGCGCGACCTCCGGCGCGGGCCGCTCGACGCCCTTGTTCAGGCACACCAACCCCAGCGGCACCTGCCCCTTGAGCTCGTCGCGCACCCCGATCACCGCGCATTCGCCGACATCCGGGTGACTGGCGAGCACCTCCTCCATGCCGCCCGTGCTCAGCCGGTGCCCCGCGACATTGATGACATCATCGGTGCGCGCCATGATGTAGATATAGCCGTCCGCGTCGATATAGCCGGCATCGCCCGTCTCGTAGTAGCCCGGAAAGCTCTCGAGATAGGATTTGCGAAACCGCGCCTCGGCGTTCCACAGCGTCGGAAGCGTGCCCGGCGGCAGCGGCAGCCGGATCGCGATCGCGCCGAGCTCGCCGCGGGGCAGTTCCGCGCCCTCGGGGTCCAGCACGCGCACATCGTATCCGGGCATCGGCACCGTGGGCGAGCCGTCCTTGACCGGCAGCGGCTCGAGCCCCATCGGGTTGGCTGCAATGGGCCAGCCCGTCTCGGTCTGCCACCAGTGATCGATCACCGGCACACGCAGCTTGTCGCGCGCCCATTCGATGGTGTCGGGGTCGGCGCGCTCGCCGGCGAGATAAAGACAACGCAGGCTGGAGATGTCGTGATCCGCAAGAAGCGCGCCGGCGGGGTCCTCGCGCTTGATGGCGCGGAAGGCCGTGGGCGCGGTGAAGAAGCTGACCACCCCATGCTCGGCGATCACGCGCCAGAAGGTGCCCGCATCGGGCGTGCCGACCGGCTTGCCCTCGAACACCACGGTGGTCGCGCCGTGGATCAGCGGGCCGTAGCAGATATAGCTGTGCCCCACGACCCAGCCGACATCGGAGGCCGTCCAGAACACCTCGCCGGGCTTGACGCCGTAGATGTTGGGCATCGTCCAGGCCAGCGCCACCAGATGCCCCGCGGTGTGGCGCACCACGCCCTTGGGCTGGCCGGTGGTGCCCGAGGTGTAGAGGATATAGGCGGGGTGGTTTCCCGCGACGGGGACGCATTCGGCCGGCTCGACGCCGTGCTGGACGGCGTGCCAGTCATGGTCGCGGCCCTCGGTGAGCGCGGCGACCTCCTGCTCGCGCTGGAAGATGACGCAAAAATAGGGCTTGTGGGCGGCCTGGTCGATGGCGGCGTCCAGAAGCGGTTTGTAGTGGACGACGGTGTTCGGCTCGATGCCGCAGGAGGCGGCGATCACGGCGCGGGGCTTGGCGTCGTCGATGCGCTTGGCGAGTTCGGCCGAGGCGAAGCCGCCGAACACCACCGAATGGATCGCGCCGAGCCGCGCGCAGGCCAGCATCGCCTCGAGGGCCTCGGGAATCATCGGCATGTAGATCACCACACGGTCGCCCGCCGCCACGCCCTTGGCGCGCAGCGCGCCCGCCAGGCTCGCCACCCGGTCGCGCAGCTCGGCGTAGGTGATCTCGCGCTTGGAGTGGGTGACGGGGCTGTCATGGATGATCGCGACGCGGTCGCCATGCCCGGCCTCGACATGGCGGTCCACGGCGTTGTGGCAGGCGTTGAGCTGGCCGTCGGCGAACCACTCAAAGAGCGGGGCATTGTCGGAAAACAGCGCCTTCGAGGGGCGGCGGTGCCAGTCGATGGCGTCGGCCTGTTCCATCCAGAAGCCGTCCGGGTCCGTGAGCGAGCGCGCATGGATGTTGGCGTAACGCATCGGCTGGTCCTCCCTTGCCGGTCTTGCGCCGTGTTAGCGGCGCGGGGCCTGCCGCGCAAGAATCCTGCGCGCTCAGCCGTATTGCGTAACCGGCGTGCCCGCCAGCGCGGAGATGTTGAGCAGCCCGCGCGGGGTCGTCGCGGGGGTGACGATATGCGCGCGGTTGCCCATGCCCATGAGGATCGGGCCGACCTCGAGCCCGCCGCCGCGGAACTTGAGCGCGTTGCGCGCCGCATTCGCGGCATCGGTGCCCGAAAAGATCAGCACATTGGCCGGCCCCGAAATTCGCGCCTCGGGAAAAATGCGCGCGCGCAGCTCCGGGTCGAGCGCTGCGTCGAGCTTCATCTCGCCCTCATGGGCGAAGTCGGGCGCCATCGCGTCGAGAATCGCCATCGCCGCGCGCATGCGCCGGCCGCTGTCGCTGTCGAGATTGCCGAACTGCGAGTCGGAACACAGCGCCACCTGCGGCGTCACCCCGAAGCGGCGCACATGCCGCACCGCCGCGACGGCGGTCTCGGCGATCTCCTCGGGGGTGGGTTCGGGATGAACCTGGGTGTCGGCGAGGAACAGGTTGCCCTCGGGCTGGATGATCAGGCTGAGCGCGCCGACCGGGCGCAGCTGCGGCGTCTTCAGGATCCGCGTGACATAGTCGAGATGCCACAGATACTGCCCGAAGGTGCCGCAGATCAGGCTGTCAGCGTCCCCGCGCGCGACCATGACGCTGCCGATCGCGGTGCTGTTGGTGCGCATCACCGCGCGCGCGATATCGGGGGTGACGCCGTGGCGCGCCATCAGGCTGTGGTAGATCTGCCAGTACTCGCGGTAGCGCGGATCGTCCTGCGGATTGACGAGTTCGACATCGCGGCCGGGGCGGATCGCCAGCCCGGCGCGCTCGCAGCGCTGGGCGACCACGTCGGGCCGCCCGATCAGGATCGGCTTTTCGTTGGTGTCCTCCAGCAGCGCGTTCGCGCAGCGCAGCACGCGCTCGTCCTCGCCCTCGGCGAAGACGATCCGCCGCGACTCGCCGCGCGCCGCCTCGAAGACCGGGCGCATGATCATCGCCGAGCGGAACACCGACGCGTCGAGCCCCTCCTTGTAGGCCTCGAGATCGTCTATCGGCCGCGCGGCCACGCCCGATTCCATGGCCGCGCGCGCGACCGCCGTCGCCACCACCCCCATCAGCCGCGGGTCGAACGGCTTGGGGATCAGGTAATCGGGTCCGAAGCTCATCCGCTCGCCCTGGTAGGCGGCGGCGGCCTCGGCGGTTGTCGTCGCGCGCGCGAGCGCGGCGATACCCTCGATGCAGGCGATCTTCATCGCGTCGTTGATGTCGCTCGCCCCCACATCCAGCGCGCCGCGAAAGATGAAGGGAAAGCAAAGCACGTTGTTGACCTGGTTGGGGTGATCCGACCGGCCGGTGGCGATGATGGCGTCGGGTGCGGCGGCGCGGGCGGCGTCGGGGTCGATCTCGGGGGCCGGGTTGGCGAGCGCGAAGATGATCGGCGGGCCGGCCATGCGCGTGACGTGGTCGGGCTTGAGCACCCCGGGCCCGGACAGCCCGAGGAACAGGTCCGCCCCGTCGATGACCTCGTCGAGGGTCCGCTTGTCGGTGCGCTGGGCATAGGCGGCCTTCTCGGGCGTCATGTCGGTCTCGCGGCCCTCATGCACGAGCCCGTGCAGATCGCACAGCCAGACATTCTCGCGCCGCACCCCGAGCTTGAGCAGCGCATCCAGACAGGCGATCCCCGCCGCGCCGCCGCCGGTCGAGACGACCTTGATGTCTTTGAACGACTTGCCCGCCACCTCAAGCGCGTTGCGCGCCGCCGCCCCCACGACGATCGCGGTGCCGTGCTGGTCGTCGTGAAAGACCGGGATGTTCATGCGCTCGCGGCAGATGCGCTCGACGATGAAGCAGTCCGGCGCCTTGATGTCCTCGAGGTTGATCGCCCCGAAGGTCGGCTCGAGCGCGCAGACGAGATCGGCGAGCCGCTCGGGATCGGCCGCGTCGAGCTCGATGTCGAAGCAGTCGATACCCGCGAATTTCTTGAACAGGACCGCCTTGCCCTCCATCACCGGCTTCGAGGCGAGCGGGCCGATATTGCCCAGCCCCAGCACTGCCGAGCCATTGGTGACCACCCCCACGAGATTGCCGCGCGCGGTGTAGCGGCTGGCGTTGAGCGCATCGGCGACGATCTCGGTGCAGGCCTCGGCGACCCCCGGCGAGTAGGCCCGCGCCAGATCGCGGCCATTGGCGAGCGGCTTGGTCGCGCGGATCTCGAGCTTTCCGGGTCGCGGATACGCGTGATAATCCAGCGCGGCCTGGCGCGCGCCATCGGGCCTCGTCTCGTCGTCCATGCTTCTCCCCCGCTCGCTCGTTCGACGTTGAACGACCCGCGCAGCCTAGCCCCGGGCGGCGACCGGGATCAATGGCGCGCCGCCGCATTGCTTGCGCTCACGGCGTGCGTCGGGCAAAGCGGGTCGGCGCATCCCACCGATCAGGAAGGCCGCCGCCATGCACGACCCGCTCACGATCGTCCGCCACCCGCTGGTGCAGCACAAGCTCACCCTGATGCGCGACAAGGCCACCTCCACGGCCGTGTTCCGCCAGCTTCTGCGCGAATGCGCCCAGCTTCTGGCCTATGAGGCGACGCGCGACCTCGAGCTGATCGACGAGCCGGTCGAGACGCCGATGGGCGCGATGGTCGCGCCGCGGCTGGCGGGGCGAAAGCTCGCGCTGGTCTCGATCCTGCGCGCGGGCAACGGGCTGCTCGACGGTATCCTCGAGCTGATCCCGTCTGCGCGGGTCGGTTTCGTCGGGCTCTACCGCGACGAGGCCACGCTCGAGCCGGTGCAGTATTACTTCAAGGTGCCCGCCGAGATGGCCGAGCGGGTCGTGATCGTGGTCGATCCGATGCTGGCGACGGGCAATTCCTCCGCCGCGGCGGTGAATCTGCTCAAGGGGGCGGGGGCGCGCAACATCCGCTTTCTGTGCCTGCTCGCCGCGCCCGAGGGGATCGAACGCATGCGCATCGCCCATCCCGACGTGCCGATCATCACCGCCGCGCAGGACGAACGGCTCAACGAGCGCGGCTTCATCGTGCCCGGCCTCGGCGATGCCGGCGACCGGATGTACGGCACCAAGTAGCCTCACTGCGCGCAGATGTCGCGAAGCGCCGACCAGTCGCCCGGCGTCAGCAGGGCGTCCGGCGACGGCACATCTGCGATCGCCGCGGTCAACCGCCCCGCCAGCGCCCCGGACGGGTCGGCGGCCAGCCCGTAGGGCCCCGGCGCCACGCCGCTGCGTGCGAAGCGTTCGCCGAGCGCGCGCGTCCCCTCCGGCGGTGGCAGGCTCGCGGCGAGCGCGCCGGAGGCGCCGCGCAGCGCCGGGCGGGGAATCTCGCCGCTCGTCATCAGCCGCAGTGTCGCGCCCATCCCGGCGGCCTGCAGGACGGCCACCAGGGGATCGTCGCCCGCCGCCTTGTGATGCGCGGCGAGCGCGTGCCCGGCGGCGAGCGCGGGGCTGTCGGCCTCGCGCACGAGGCCGGCGTCGAGCGCGATGGTGTCGCCGGGCAGGGCGTGCGCGGTCGCGGTGCCGGAGCCGCGCTCGATCACGGCGAGCCGCGCCCCGTCGATGTCGAGCACGCTTTCGAGACGCTGCAGCGCCTGCACGCCCGGCTCGGCGTTGCAAGGCGCCCCGCTGGCCATCTCGGCGAGCATCGCACGCCCGATATCGTCGCGCGCCGCCGTCGGCACCACCGTGGCGGCATGGCGCACCAGCGCGTCCGGCAGCCACAACACAGCCGCCGCGACCAGCCCCGCGAGCACCGTCCCGAGCGCCACGGGCCGCAGCCACGCCAGCGCCGGCCCCCGGCCCGCGATGGCGCGGCGCACCTGTTCGAGCGCGTCGATCATCGTGGCGTCGTCGAGCGCGAGCGTCTCGCCGTCATCGCCGTCATCGGGCGCATAGAGCGCGGGCGTGCCGCCGCGCCGGCGCGTGACCGCCGGCAGCGACCAGTGCGCCAGCACCTGGCCGCTCTGCGGGTCCGACAGGATCAGCGAGGTTGCGCGCATAGACACCGCGACCTCGCGCCAGCGCGCCTGCGGTTCCGCCTGCCACCGGCCGGGGCATTCCAGCCGCTCGTATCGTTTCAGCGCCGTCATGGCGGGGTGCCTGCTCGTTCTGCCCGGGCGCGACGGTATCCCAGCCGCAGGCGGCGCACAATGCGCCCGGCCATTGACCCGCGCGCGGGGAGCGGGCAAGAGCTTCGCATGCTGATCTACAAAATATTCCGGCGCCCGGAATGGGACAGCCTGTGCGCCACGGGGCAGAGCGACGGCGCGCCGATCGACCTGGCGGACGGGTTCATCCACCTGTCGACCGCCGCGCAGGTCGTGGAGACGGCGGCGAAGCACTTCGTCGATGAGAGCGATCTCGTGCTGGTGGCCGTCGAGTCCGAGGCGCTGGGACCGGCACTGCGCTGGGAACCCTCGCGCGGCGGGGATCTGTTTCCGCATCTCTACCGCGCGCTCCGGCGCGAGGACGTGGTCTGGGACAAGTCGCTTCCGCTCGGCGTGGCGGGGCATATCTTCCCTGAGGGGGTGGTGTGAGCGCCATCGAGCGTGCGGGGCTCGCCGTCCTGCGCCGCATCGACCCCGAGCGCGCGCACGCGCTGGCGCTTGCGGCCCTGCGCGCGCGGGTCGCGCCGCTGCCCGCGCCGGTGCATGACGCGCGGCTCGCGACTGAGCTTGCCGGGCTGGCGCTCGACAACCCGGTCGGGCTCGCGGCCGGGTTCGACAAGAACGCGGTGGCGCTCGGGCCGCTGGCGCGGGCCGGGTTCGGCTTCATCGAGGTGGGCGCGGCAACCCCGCAGCCGCAGCCGGGCAATCCGCGCCCGCGGCTTTTTCGCCTGCCCGAGGACCGCGCGGTGATCAACCGCTTCGGCTTCAATAATGACGGCGCCGAGGCGATCGCGCGGCGGCTCGCGCGGCGGCCGCAGGGCGCGGTGATCGGGCTCAATCTCGGCGCCAACAAGGACAGCGCGGATCGCGCCCGCGATTATGCCGAGGTGCTGCGCATCTGCGGGCCGCATCTCGATTTCGCGACGGTCAATGTGTCCTCGCCCAATACCGGGGGACTGCGCGATCTGCAGGGGGGCGCGGCGCTATCGGCGCTGCTTGACGGGGTGATGGCGGCGCGCGCGGCGCTGCCGCGCGCGGTGCGGATCTTCGTCAAGATCGCGCCGGATCTCGACAATGACGCGCTCGCCGAGATCGCCGCGGTCGCGAACGCCGCCGGGGTCGACGCGATCATCGCGACGAACACGACGATCGCGCGCGAAGGTTTGAAAAGTTCAAGTTCGGACGAAAGCGGAGGGCTTTCTGGGGCGCCATTGCTTGAAAAGTCCAATCGCGTGCTGGCCCGGCTGTCACGGCTGACGGGCGGGACGATGCCGCTCATCGGGGTGGGCGGGGTCGATTCGGGCGCCGCCGCCTATGCCAAGATCCGCGCCGGGGCTTCGGTGGTGCAGCTCTACACCGCGCTGAGCTATCAGGGCCTGTCGCTGGTGGCGCGGATCAACCGCGAGCTGGCGGACTGCCTCGCGCGCGACGGGTTCGCGCGCGTCGCGGATGCCGTGGGCGGCGGACGCGACGACTGGTTGTGATGCCTCACGCGACGGCACGCGCCTCGACGCGCGGATAATAGAGCCCCATCGTCACGCCGCGCGCCACGTTGAAGAGCATGAACGCCGCCCAGAGCCCGTGATTGCCCATCAGCGGCAGCAGCGCCGCGAGCGCCACGCCGTAGAGCGCTGCCGAAGCGAGCATCGCGTTGCGCATCTCGCGCGTCGCGGTCGCGCCGATGAAGATACCGTCGAGCATGTAGCAGGCCAGGCTGATGAGCGTGCCCGCCACGATCCAGGGCAGGAATTGCCGCGCGGCCTCCTGCACCTGCGGATCGCGCGCCATCACGTCGATCAGCAGCGGCCCGAGCAGCGCGAACCCGGCCGCGAGCACGAGCGCCGCCGCGAGTCCCCACTGGCTCGTCATGATGCTCGACCGGCGCACGGCCCGCACCGAGCGCGCGCCCACGGCCTGGCCGACGAGCGCCTCGGCGGCGAAGGCGAACCCGTCCAGCGCGAAGGAAACCACGTGCAGGAACTGCATCAATACCTGATTGGCCGCGAGCGTCACGTCGCCGAGCCCGGAGCCCAGGAACATGAAGCTCACGAAGCTGACCTGAAGCGCCACGGTGCGCACCATGATGTCGCCATTTACGCGCAGCATCAGCCGCAGCCGCACCGCATCCGCGATCCGGTCAAGATCGCGCCACGCATTGCCCGCAAACGCCCCCCGGCACAGCCACAGACCGAGCCCGAGCGCCGTCCATTCCGCGATGATCGTTGCCGTGGCGACCCCGTTCACCCCCCAGCCGAGCCCGAGAACGAACCACAGATCGAGCCCGATATTGAGCCCGTTCATCCACAGCTGCAGCCCCAGCACCGCGCGGGTGCGCTCCACCGCGATGAGCCAGCCCGTCACCGCAAAAAGCGCGATCGTCGCCGGCGCGCCCCAGATCCGGATGCCGAGATAGCCGCGCGCGAGCTCCTCGACCTCGGCGCTCGCCGGGGCAAGGGTGAAGGCGGCCGCCATGAAAGGTACCTGCAGCAGGATCAGCGCCACCCCGCCCGCCGCGCCGAGCAGGAGCGCGCGCATCAGGATGGCGCCGCTTTCCGGCCCGTCGTGCGCGCCATGCGCCTGCGCGGCGAGGCCCGACGTGCCCATGCGCAGGAAACCGAAGATGCCGTAGATCGCGGTGATGATCACCGCGCCGAGCCCGACCGCCCCGATCGGCGCGGCCTCGCCGAGCTGGCCGACCACGCCGGTATCGACGAGCCCGAGGATCGGTACCGTCGCGTTCGCCAGCACGATCGGCACCGCGATGGCGAGCACGCGGCGATGCGTCACCGGCGCGGTCTCAGCCATCGCGGCCCGGCATGAGGAAATGGCCGATGGCCTGCGCGAAGGGGCGGGTGCGATTGTCCTGCCAGGCCTCGGCCTGCACGCTGGCATAGCGCCGCCCCGAGCGCGTGATGCGCGCGCGGGCATAGGCGTCGCGCGGCAGCCCCGAGCGCAGGTAATCCACGGTGAAATCGATGGTGCGCGGCAGCCGCGGCAGGTTCTGCGGATCGAGCGTCGCCGGGTCGAGCCGGCCGCTCTCCATCTCCTCCCACAGGATCGACCAGGACAGCTCGATGATCGCGGTGACCTCCAGAAAGGCCGAGGTCGCCCCGCCATGGAGCGCAGGCAGCCGCGGATCGCCGATGAGCTTGTCGTCAAAGGTCATCACGCCGGTGAGTTCGTCGCCGCGCCGGTCGAAATCGATGCCGAGGAAATCGATGTAGGGCACCCCGGCGACGAGCGCGCGCAGCGCGGCGTCGCGGCGCTTCTTGACGACCTGGACGGGGTCGGGCGGGCGTCTCATGCATCCTCCGCGCGCGTGATCGTGAACGCGCCGGTCGCGGTGGCGACGGGGCGCGCGGCGTCGTCGTCGCGGGCGGTGGCGCGCACGAAGACGACGCTGCGCGTGACATGGTAGCACTGCGCCTCGGCGCGGACGCGCTGACCGGGGGTGGCCGGGCGCATGTAGTCGATGCGCAGATCGATCGTCGCGGTGCCGGCAGCTTCGGGCAGGCTCATCACGGCGGCCCCGCAGCAGGTATCCATCAGTGCCGAGACCGCGCCGCCATGGATCACCCCCGTCGCCGGGTCTCCCACCAGTTCGGGCGCGTAGCCCATGGATATCTCCGCCGCGCCGCCCTCCAGCCGGTCGAGGCGCATGCCGAGCGCGCGGGCATGGGGCAGGGCGGCGATGAAGGTGCCCGGATCGGGTGTGTCCTCGGTGCTCATCTGCATCTCCCTGCGGTCACCGGGTTGTCGCGCGCCGCCGCGCCGACCGCAAGAGGGCGCGCAGCCCCCGGGCCCGAGTTGCGTTCACCGGCGCGCGCGCCTAGTGTCGCCGCGCGAAAAGCGGGTTGGGCGCATGGGCGAGACGCGGCTGAGCTTCAAGGAGATGTGCGCGCGCTTCGAGGTGACGCCGCGCACCCTTCGCTATTACGAGTATATCGAGCTGCTGCGCCCGAAAAAGGAGGGGCGGTCGCGCTTTTACGGCCCGCGCGAGATCGCGCGGATGACGCTGATCCGGCGTGGGCGGCGCTTCGGCTTCACGCTCGAGGAGATCCGGCAGTGGCTCGAGCTCTACGAGACCGAGGGCACCCGCGCCCAGCTCGAGACCTGGATCGAGCGCGCCGACCGCCAGCTCGAGGAACTCGCGCGCCAGCGCGCCGAACTCGCCGTGACCATCGAGGAGCTGCGGGCGCTGCGCGACGAGGCCGCGCGGGAACTCGCTGTCGCGGACGCCCCGGCCCGGCGCCAGCGCGGCTGACGCAGCGTAACCCGACGCTCCCCGCTTGAAGCCGCCGCGTGCCAATCGCATGTGATCGTCGTGGACGCGCGCGGGCCGCCGCCCGGGCGCACCGAGTTGGGGGAGACCGCCATGGCGAGCTACACGCCACCGATCCGCGACATGCAATTCGTGCTGCACGAGGTGCTCGCGGTCGAGACCGCCGGCATCCCAGGCTACGAGGATCTCGAGCGCGACTTCACCGGCGCGGTGCTCGAGGAGGCCGGAAAGATCAGCGCGGAGGTGCTCGCGCCGCTCAATGCCGTCGGCGACGCGCAAGGCTGCACGCTCGCGAATGGCGTCGTGACGACCCCGGAGGGCTTTCGCGACGCGTATGCGCGGATCTGCGAGGGCGGCTGGATCGGGCTCGACGCCGACCCCGATTACGGCGGGCAGGGGATGCCCTATCTCTTGGGCACGGCGGTGGGCGAGATGTTCGTCTCCGCGAACATGGCGTTCAACATGTATCACGGCCTCACCCATGGCGCCTATTCGACGATTCGCGCGCATGGATCGCCCGAACAGAAGGACATGTATCTGCCCCGGCTCGTTTCCGGCGAATGGTCCGGCACGATGAACCTGACCGAGCCGCAATGTGGCACCGATCTGGGCCTCATCCGCACGAAGGCCGAGCCGCAGGAGGACGGAAGCTACCATGTCACCGGCCAGAAGATCTGGATCTCCGGCGGCGAGCATGACCTGACGGCGAATATAATTCATCTCGTGCTGGCCAGGACTCCCGGTGCACCCGAGGGCACGAAGGGGATCAGCCTGTTCATCGTGCCCAAGTTCCTGCCCGACGCCGACGGCAATCCGGGCACGCGCAATGGCGTCACCTGCGGCGGGCTCGAGCACAAGATGGGCATTCATGGCAACGCCACCTGCGTGATGCATTACGACGGTGCGACCGGCTTTCTTGTGGGCAAGGAACATGCCGGGCTGCGCGCGATGTTCACGATGATGAACGAGGCGCGCATCGGCGTGGGCCTTCAGGGCTACGCGATGGGCGCGGCGGCGCATCAGCAGGCGCTGGCCTTTGCGCGCGAGCGGCTGCAGGGGCGCGCGCATGGCGGCGCGCAGGCCCCCGATAAGCCGGCCGACCCGATCATCGTGCACGCGGATGTGCGCCGCAACCTCATGGCGCAGAAGGCCTTTGTCGAGGGCGCGCGCGCTTTCGCGTTCTGGGGCGCGTCGCTGATCGACCGCGCCGCGCGCGCAGATGACGCCGAAGCCGAGGCGCTGATCTCGCTGCTCACCCCGGTCATCAAGGGGTTCCTGACCGACAAGGGCTTCGAGACTGCCGTCGCCGCGCAGCAGACCTTCGGCGGCTCCGGTTACGTGCGCGAATGGGGCATCGAGCAGATGGTGCGCGATGCGCGGATCGCGATGATCTACGAGGGCACGAACGGCATCCAGGCGCTCGACCTCGTCGGGCGCAAGCTCGGCCAGGATGGCGGCAAGGCGGTGCGCGCCTTCTTCACGACGGTCGCCGCCTTCATCGAGGAGAATCGCGACGATGCCGAATTCGCCCGCGACTTTCTCGACCCGCTCGAGGCCGCGCTCGCCGACATGCAGGCGGCGTCGGGATATTTTCTCAAGCAGGCCGCGAAGCACCCGCAGGATGCGCTCGCCGGTGCCTATGATTTCATGCACCTTTTCGGCCATGTCGCGCTGGGGCTGATGTGGTCGCGGATGGCGAAGGCGGCGCGCGCCGGGCTCGCCGGGACGGCGCAGGACCGTGATTTCCTCGAGGCCAAGCTCGCCACGGGGCGCTTCTACATGGCGCGCGAATTGCCCGCGACGGCATTCTTTCGCGCGCGCATCGAGGCGGGCGGCGCATCGGTGATGGCGCTGGCGCCCGACGCGTTCTAGGCTGAGGCGGGCGCAACGCGGCGCGTGAGCGGAGGAGATCCACATGCACCTGGAGACACCCGAAATGCCCGGAACGTCCCGATGACAGCGCAGCTCTACTGTTTCGGCGAGTCCGGTAACGCCTACAAGGCCGCGCTGACCATGGCGCTGGCCGGCCATGACTGGGAACCGGTCTGGGTCGATTTCTTTCACGGTGAAACCCGCACGCCGGAATTCCGCGCGCTCAACGAGATGGGCGAGGTGCCCGTCTATGTCGACGGCGCGTTCACCCTGACGCAGTCGGGCATGATCCAGGATTACATCGCCTCGAAGACCGGCAAGCTCGCCGGAAGGTCGGCCGATGAGCGTCGCGAGGTGCTGCGCTGGATATTCTGGGACAATCAGAAGCTCTCCGGCATGGCCGGGCCGGCGCGGTTCCTCGCCAATTTCCTGCCCCCCGAAAAACGCCCCGAGGGGGCGATCCCCTTCCTTCAGGGCCGCTTGCAGGCGGCGCTCAAGGTGCTCGAGGGCCGGCTCGACGGGCGCGACTGGATCGCCACCGAGGCGCCGACCATCGCCGACTGCGCCTGCTGCGGCTATCTCTACTATCCCGAGCCCTTCGGCTTCGAGCGCGCCGAATGGCCCAATATCGACGCCTGGCTGGCACGCCTCGCGGCGTTGCCGGGCTGGAAACATCCCTATGATCTGATGCCCGGCTCGCCCGCCGACCGGGCCTGAGGAGGAGCCATGAGCGACGCCTACATCTACGACGCCGTCCGCACCCCGCGCGGCAAGGGCCGCAAGGATGGGGCGCTGCAGGAGGTCACCGCGCTGCGGCTCTCGGCGCTCACGCTCGATGCGCTGGCCGAGCGCAACGATCTCGACACATCCGCCATCGAGGACGTGATCTGGGGCAATGCCACGCAGGTGGGCGAGCAGGGCGGCTGCCTCGCGCGCACGGCGGTGCTGGCCTCGCGGTTCGACGAGCGGGTGCCGGGGCTGTCGATCAACCGCTTCTGCGCGAGCGGCATGGAGGCCGTCAATCTCGCCGCCAACCAGGTCCGCGCCGGGGCGGGCGAGGCCTATATCGCCGGCGGCGTCGAGATGATGGGCCGTGTGGCGATGGGTTCGGACGGCGCGGCCGTGGCGGTCGATCCCACGGTGGCGATGGAGCGGTATTTCGTCCCGCAGGGCATCGCCGCCGACATCATCGCCACGCGCCACGGTTTCTCGCGCGACGATGCCGATTCCTTCGCCGTCGAATCGCAGCGCCGCGCGGCGGCGGCCTGGGCCGATGGGCGTTTCGAGCGCTCCGTCCTGACGGTGTGCGACGTCAACGGCCTGCCGATCCTTGACCGCGACGAGCACATGCGCCCCGAGACCGACATGCAGTCGCTCGGCGCGCTCAAGCCCTCCTTCAAGGAGCAGGGCGAGGTGATGCCCGGCTTCGACGAGGTCGCGCTGATGAAGTATCCGGAGTTGGAGAAAATCGACCATATCCACCATGCCGGAAATTCCTCCGGCATCGTCGACGGCGCCGCCGGCGTGCTCGTCGCCAGCAAGGCGTTCGGGGAAAAATACGGTTTGAAACCAAGGGCCCGCATCCGGGCCGCGGCCCGGATCGGCACCGATCCGACGATCATGCTCACCGGCCCGGTGCCCGTGACCGAGAAGATCCTCGAAACCTCCGGCATGCAGATTTCCGACATCGATCTCTTCGAGGTCAACGAGGCCTTCTCCTCGGTGGTGCTGCGCTTCATGCAGGCTTTCGACGTGGATCACGACCGCGTCAACGTGAATGGCGGTGCCATCGCGATGGGTCATCCGCTGGGCGCGACGGGGGCCATCATCATCGGCACGCTGCTCGACGAGATGGAGCGCTCGGGCAAGGGCACCGGGCTTGCCACGCTGTGCGTCGCCTCGGGGATGGGCGCGGCCACGATCGTTGAGCGCGTGTGAGGGAGGACGCCATGAGCGATTTCAACTACGCCACCGACGCTGACGGCATCGCCACGATCACCTGGGACATGCCGGGCAAGTCGATGAACGTGCTCACCATCGAGGGGTTGCGCGAGCTGTCGGACTGCGTCGAGCGCGCGCTCGGGGACGACTCCGTCAAGGGCGTCGTCATCACCTCGGCCAAGAAGGATTTCGCCGGGGGCATGGATCTCAACGTGATCGCGCAGATGAAGGAGGCGGCGGGCGATGACCCGGCGCGCGGGGTCTTCGACGGGATCATGCAGATGCATGGCGTCCTGCGCCGTATCGAGCGCGCCGGGATGGACGACAGGAACAAGGGCGGTAAGCCGATCGCGGCGGCGCTGCCGGGCACGGCGCTCGGCATCGGGCTGGAGCTTGCGCTTGCCTGCCATCGCAGCTTCGCCGCCGACAACCCCGCCGCGAAGATCGGCCTGCCGGAGATCAAGGTGGGGCTGTTTCCCGGCGCGGGCGGCACGACGCGGCTGTCGCGCAAGCTCGGCGCGATGGGGGCGTCGCAGTTCCTGCTCGAGGGCAAGCTCGTGGAGCCGAAGAAGGCGAAATCGGCGGGGCTTATCGACGAGATCGCTGATGATCCCGTCGCCGCGGCGCGCGACTGGGTGCTCGGCGCCAAGGACGCTGACATCATCAAGCCGTGGGACACGAAGGGCTGGAAGATGCCCGGCGGCGCGCCCTACACGCCGGACGGCTTCATGACCTTCGTCGGCGCCTCGGCGATGGTCAATGGCAAGACCAAGGGGGTCTATCCGGCCGCCAAGGCGCTCCTCTCGGCGGTCTATGAGGGCGCGCTGGTGCCCTTTGAGACGGCGCTGCGCATCGAGGCGCGCTGGTTCACGCATGTGCTGATGGACCCGACCTCGGGGGCGATGATCCGCGCGCTCTTCATCAACAAGGAGGCGCTGGAGAAGGGCGCGAACCGCCCCGACGCACCGGATCAGCGGGTGCGCAAGCTCGGCGTGCTCGGCGCGGGGATGATGGGGGCGGGGATCGCCCATGTGAGCGCGCAGGCCGGCATAGAGGTGGTGCTCATCGACGCCGAGCAGGCCAATGCCGAGCGCGGCAAGGCGCATTCCGAGGGACTCCTCGACAAGGCCATCAAGCGCGGCAAGCTCACCGAGGACGGCAAGGCCGAGGTGCTCGGGCGCATCACCCCGACGACGGATTACGCCGCGCTCAAGGGCTGTGATCTCGTCATCGAGGCGGTGTTCGAGGACCCGAAGGTCAAGGCCGAGGTCACGCGCCGCACGCTCGAGGTGGTGGGCGCGGAGTGCATCATGGCCACCAACACCTCCACCCTGCCGATCACCAGGCTCGCCGGGGCAAGCGACCGGCCCGAGGACTTCATCGGCATCCACTTTTTCAGCCCCGTCGACAAGATGCTGCTCGTCGAGATCATCCGCGGCGAGAAGACCGGCGACCGCGCGGTCGCGCGCGCGCTCGATTTCGCGCGCCAGATCCGCAAGACGCCGATCGTGGTCCATGATGCGCGCTTCTTCTACGCAAATCGTTGCATCATCCCTTATCTCAACGAGGGCATCCGCATGGTGCGCGAGGGGATCGCGCCCGCGCTCGTCGAGAACGCGGCGCAGATGCTGGGCATGCCGCTCGGCCCGCTGCAGCTCACCGACGAGACCTCGATCGAGCTCGGCGTGCAGATCGCCAAGGCCACGAAGGCCGAGATGGGCGATGCCTATCCCCACGACGATGTCGACGAGGTGACCTTCTGGCTTTACGGCGAGGGCCGGCTCGGGCGCAAGGCGAAGGCGGGCTTTTACAGCTATGACGATGCCGGCAAGCGCCTCGGGCTGTGGGAGGGGCTGGCGGCGCAGTATCCGCCGCGCGCCGCGCAGCCCGACGTCGCCGACGTCAAGCGCCGGCTCCTGCTCGTGCAGACGCTCGAGGCGGTGCGCGCATTTGAGGACGGCGTGCTCACCGATGTGCGCGAGGGGGATGTGGCGGCGATCCTCGGCTGGGGGTTCGCGCCCTGGTCGGGCGGGCCGTTTTCCTGGTTCGACCGGGTCGGCGCGGCGCAGGCCGTCGAATGGTCCGACGCGCTGGCGGCCGAGCACGGCGCGTGCTTTGCCGCGCCCAAGCTGCTGCGCGAGATGGCGAAAAGCGGGGCGCGCTTTCACGACGGGGCCCGCGCGGCGGCGTGAGTCAGCCGTCGAAGCCGTAGCCGAAGCGTGCGATGTCCTCGGCGCAGAGTTTCGCGACCCGCTCGGCGGCCGCGTCGGTGTAGTAGTCGCGCCAGTCGCGCGCGCGATCCGATGCGTTCGCACGCGCGATCGGCGTGAGGCGAAAGCCCAGATGCGCTTCGAGCGGCGCGATGTCGGTCTCGAGATGCTCGAGCCGGATGAAGAGATCGCCGCGCTCGATCCCGTCCGGGTCGCGCAGATAGCGGCCATACGGGTTGCTGCGGATCGCGTTCGAGCTGTGCGGGTGCGCGATGAAATCCACGAAATCAAGCCGCTGCGCGAGTGCGACGGCGCGGTGCTCGAAGCGCTGCGCCCGCAGCCAGTGATAATAGCTCACGAGCCGGTCCCAGGGGTTGCGCACGAGCGTGAAGACGAAGAGCTGCGCCATCTCCGCGCGGCTGATGAGCCCTTCCGCATCGGCGAGCCGCGCATGCTTCCGCAGACGCCCGCGCGTTGCGACCCCCTTGAGGCGCCGCCGCCTTCTCCGCGCCTTCGGGGTATCGCCGATTAGGATATCGTCCGCCATCGCGCGGGCTTCGAGCGCAAGGGCGAGCGCCGTGCCCCCCGTCTTGGGGATATGCACGAAGACATAGCCGCGCCCGCGCGAGACGATCATGGCCCCGGCGGCCCCGGCGAGGCCTTCGCGCGGGCGGGCGCGCCGCGCGCTCGGGCGGTGATCGCGCGAACGAGCGCCCCTTTACCGAACGGCGCATGCGCGGCGATCATTGGCAGACTCAGGCGGCGGGGCCGCCCCCGCCCTCGAGCCGCGCCTCGAGCGCCGCGACCCGGGCGGCAAGCTCGGCATTTTCCTCGCGCGCGCGCCGGGCCATCGCTTCGACGGCGTCGAACTCCTCGCGCGAGACGAAATCGCGCTCGGCCATCCAGCGCTCCATGAGGCTGCGAAAGGCGGTCTCCGCCTCGCCGCGCGCGCCATGCGCCACGCCCATCGCGTTGGTGACGAGCTGCGCCATGTCGTCGAGAAACCTGCTCTGGCTCTGCATGCGAAACTCTCCGTTCTGCCCTGATCGTTATGGGACGTCGCGGCCCAAATCACAAGGTTGACTTCGTCGCAGCCCAGCGGGCAAGAGGCGCGAAAGGAGAAGCCATGCTCGCCGCGATCCCGTTTCCCGACATCTCCCCGGAAATCTTCACCATCGAGATCGGCAATTTCGTCTTCGCGCTGCGCTGGTATGCGCTGGCCTATATCGCGGGGCTGCTGATCGGCTGGTGGATCGTCGCCGCGCTGATGCGCCGGCCGGCGTTGTGGCCGGGCGGCACCGCGCCGATGCCGCCCGCGCAGGCGGAGGTGCTGCTGACCTGGGTAATCCTCGGGGTGATCCTCGGCGGGCGGCTCGGCTTCGTGCTGTTCTACGAGCCGAGCTACTACCTCGCCAATCCCGGGCAGATCCTGCGCATCTGGGAGGGCGGAATGTCGTTTCACGGCGGGCTCCTCGGCGTGGCGGTCGCGGGGGCGCTGTTCTGCCGGCGCTACGCGGTGCCTGTGGTGTCGCTGGCGGATGCGCTCGCGGTGGCGACGCCGGTGGGGCTGTTTCTCGGGCGGGTGGCGAACTTCATCAATGCGGAGCTCTGGGGCCGGCCGACGGACATGCCCTGGGGCGTGATCTTCCCGGGTCAGGCGGCGCAGACCTGCCCGCCCGGCTGGGCCGAGCCCTGCGCGCGCCATCCCACGCAGCTTTACGAGGCCGGGCTGGAGGGGCTGGTGCTGGGGCTGGTGCTGCTGGTGGTGGTGCGCCGTGGCGGGCTGGCGCTGCCGGGGCTGGCGACGGGGGTGTTCCTGCTCGGCTACGGGGCGGCGCGCGCCTTCGTGGAGATCTACCGCGTCGCGGATGCGCAGTTCGTTACGCCGGACAATCCGCTGGGTCACGTGATCCGCTTTGGCGAGGCGGGGCTGTCGATGGGGCAGATCCTGTCGCTGCCGATGATCGTGGCGGGGGTCGTGCTGATCGTGCTCGCGCGGCGCTGGCGCGCGCGGTGACGGCGCTCGCGGGGCTCATGGCGCGGCGCATCGCCGCGGACGGGCCGATCACCGTGGCGGACTACATGGCCGAGTGTCTGCTCCATCCCGAGCACGGCTATTACACGACGCGCGATCCCCTGGGGGCAGCGGGCGATTTTACCACCGCGCCGGAAATCAGCCAGATCTTCGGCGAGCTGCTCGGCCTCGCGCTGGCGCAGGCGTGGCTCGATCAGGGCCGCCCGGCGCCCCTCGCGCTGGCCGAGCTCGGCCCGGGGCGCGGCACGCTGATGGCGGACATGCTGCGCGCGACGCGGGGTGTGCCCGGCTTTCACGCCGCGCTGCGCGTGCAGCTCGTCGAGGCGTCGCCAGCGCTGCGCGCCCGACAGGCGGTCGCGTTGTCGGGCCATGACCCGTCCTGGCATGATTCGGTCGGCGCGCTTGCGCAAATGCCGCTTTTTCTGGTGGCCAACGAGTTCTTCGATGCGCTGCCGGTGCGGCAATTCGTTCGCGCGGGCGACGGCTGGCGCGAGCGCGTCATCGGGCTGCAGGGCGGCGCGCTGGCGTTCGGGCTCGCCGCGCCGGCGCCCTTCGCCGCGCTCGAGGGCCGGCTTGCGGACACGGCCGATGGCGATCTCGTCGAGCGGCGCGCCGCCGCCGATCCCGTCATGGCCGAAATCGGCGCGCGTATCGGCGCGCATGGCGGCGCGGCGCTGATCGTCGATTACGGAGGCTGGGGATCGCTCGGGGATACGCTGCAGGCGGTGCGCGGGCATGAACAGGTTGACCCGCTTGCCAATCCGGGCGCGGCGGATCTCACGGCGCATGTCGATTTTCGCGCGCTCGCGCGGGCGGCGGGCGTGCCGGTGGCCGGGCCGGTCGATCAGGGCGTGCTGCTGGAACGGCTCGGAGCGACAGCGCGCGCGCAGGCGCTGGCGCGGGGGCTCGAGGGTGATGCGCTCGAGTCGCATGTCGCGGCGCATCGGCGCTTGACCCACCCCGCGGAAATGGGAACCCTGTTCAAGGCCATCGC
>PUKW01000282.1 GCA_003550665.1 Paracoccaceae bacterium
CGTTGAAGGAGGTCAACGCCAGCGGCGTCATCAGCACCAGCGCCGCGAGGCCGAGCTGGACATGGCGCATCTCCCTGATTTCCATTAGTATGAATTCGATCATGCCCGCCTGATCGAACCACCCCCAGATCAGCGCATGCGACAGCGCGTAGAGAAAGGTCCAGCCCCCGAGCGGGCGCCGCGCCGCGAAAAGCGGCACCCAGCCGGTGAGGAAATGCGCGAATCCCACCGCGAGCGTCGCCATCAGGAACATCAGCCCGAAGCGCCCCGTCTGGTGCAGCAGTGCCTCGTCGGGCACCATGCCGAGTGCTCCGGCCTGCCACTGCCACCACAGCCACAGCCCCGGAAGCGCGCCGCCGAGCACCGCCGTCCAGTAGATCAGCCGCGCCGGCGTGCCCCTCATCAGAAGTTCTCGGTCAGGTCCATGCCCTCGTAGAGATGCGCGACCTCCTCACCGTAGCCGTTGAATTTCTCGGTGGCGATGCGGCCGCCATCATGCAGCCGCCGCTCCGTCGCCTGGTGCCAGCGCGGATGACGCACCTCGGGGTTCACATTGGCATAGAAGCCGTATTCGCGCGGCGCGCGCGCCTCCCAGCTCGAGACGGGGCGCTCGGAGACGAGGCGGATATTCACGATCGACTTGATCGACTTGAAGCCGTATTTCCATGGTACCACGAGCCGGATCGGCGCGCCGTTCTGGTTGGGCATCACCTCGCCATACATGCCCACGGCGAGCAGGGTGAGCGGGTGCATCGCCTCGTCCATGCGCAGCCCCTCGCGGTAGGGCCAGTCGATGTCGTCGCCCTCCTGGTTGGGCATCTGATCGGGGTCGTAAAGGGTCTCGAACTCGACATATTTCGCATCCGAAGTCGGATCGAAGCGCGCGAGCAGGTCCTTGAGTGGAAAGCCGATCCAGGGGACCACCTTGGACCATGCCTCGACACATCGGTGCCGGTAGACGCGCTCTTCGAGGTCAAAATCCGACAGGATGTCCTCGATCCCGATTTCGCCGGGCGCGTGGGCATGGCCGCTGACCTCGACGCTCCAGGGATCGGTCTCGAGCCGGTGCGCGTGCTCTGCCGGGTCCTCCTTGGAGGTGCCGAACTCGAAGAAATTGTTGTAACCGGTGGCGACCTCGTAGCTGGTCTGCGTGTCGTCGGTGGAGTCGGGCCAGGGCTCGGCGTCGAGGCTGTCGGCGCGTCCGGCCCGCGGCAGCCCGGCGGCGAGCCCGGCCGCGCCCATCCCGGCCATGACGCTGCGGCGGTTCAAAAGGACGCTCTTTGGGGTGATCAGCCGCGCGGGCGGCTCGGCAAAGCGGTATCGGGGCATCGAGGGCCTTCGGTCAGGAACCGGCCCGCCGCGGGGGTGGGCCGGTCCGGTGCGTGTCAGGGCAGGGCCGGCGGCGTGATCTGCGGCATCTCGCCGGTCAGCGCGTGCATGAAGTCCACCAGCTTCTCGAGCTCGTCATCCTCGAACTCGGTGCCGAGCATCTGCTCGCCCATCAGGTTGATGGCTTCGCCGAGATCCGAGATGCTGCCATTGTGGAAGTAGGGATAGGTGACCGCCACGTTGCGCAGCGTGGGCGTGCGGAAGTGGTTGCGGTCGGCCTCGTCGCCGGTGACGACGAAGCGGCCCTCGTCGGTCGGCCCCGGCAGGTCGAACTCGTAGAACCGGCTGTCGGTGAGCGCCGGGCCGTTGTGACAGGCTACGCAGCCGCTGTCGACGAACAGCTTCATGCCCTCGACCTGATCGTCGCTCATCGCCTGGCGGTCGCCGCGCAGGAAGCGGTCGAAGGGCGAGTTCGGGGTGTTGAGCGTGCGCTGGAAGGCGGCCATGGCCTGCGCCATGTTCTCGCCGGTGATCTCGCCGTCGCTCTCGGGGAAGGCGGCGCGGAAATGCTCGTTGTATTCCTCGAACTCGTTGAGCTGCTCGATCGCGTCGTCGAGATTCATTGCCATCTCGTCATCGGCCTCGATCGGGCCGAGCGCCTGGCCCTCGAGGTCGGGCTCGCGCCCGTCCCAGAACTGCGCCTCGAGAAAGCCGGAGTTGAGCACCGTGGGCGTGTTGCGCAGCCCCACCTGGCCGTCATGGCCCACCGACCGGTCGATCCGGTCGGCCCAGCCGAGCGCGGGGTTGTGGCAGGTCGCGCAGCTGATCGTGCCGCTCGCGGAAATGCGCGGCTCGAAGAACAGCATCTTGCCGAGCTCGATCTTCTCGGGCGTCATCGTGTTGTCGGCCGGAAGCGGCGGCATCGCCGGAAGCGGCTCGAACATGTCCATGTAGTCCGCCAGATCGTCATTATCGGCGGCGGCCACCCCGGCGGTGCCGATCAGCACGGCGCCTGCGAGCGGAATGAGTGTCGATCGAAAATGAAAACGCGTCATCGCTGTCCCTCGAGTCGTTGCGCGATGCAGCACGGATGCTGCGATTACCAAGCGATCGCATTCGGGGGGTCAGGGTTCCTTGATCTGGGTCAAATGGCCGTGAGCCGGCCCGGTATTCGCGGCCCCGATCGCGCCGGGGCCGCGTGGCGGTGTCGCGCCGTCGGTCTTACTGATCGGCGAGGTCTTCGGCGTCTTCCTCGATCTGCTCGATCGCCTCGATCTCTTCGGCGACCTCGTCGGCGATTTCCTCGTCCACGAGGGTATCGATCTGCACATCGGCGAGGGCGCGCGCGCAGATTTCCGCGGTGCGTCGCGCGGCCGTGTCCTCGCCCGGCATCGTCGCCCAGCCGCCCGCCTCGATGAACTGCCGCCGCTGGAAGGCGCTGCGGATGGTCTGGAGCTGCTCGAGCTGGGCCTGAGTGTCGGTCATGCTCAGGAAATTGTCCACGCAGACCGCGCCGGCGAGCTCGAAGCGCGCATCGTCACGCATCTCCTCGGCGGTGGATTGCGTCACCCATCCGCCCAGCGTAAAGCCCGCGCCCACGGCGATTACGGCCCCTGCGACGAAGGCCCAGACCAGCATCGGTTTGGAGGGTTGAAAGGAGTCTATTCTGTCGCCAATGGATTGCTTTGGTTCGGTGGCCATTCTTCGTTTCTCCCGTTGGATATGATCTTGGTTACATGGTTATCATTGCACCGATTGCTATAACAAGGCCTGCGTCCTGCTTAATCTTCGCCGAAAGGGACGCAACGTCGCTGCGGGGCCCCTCGCGCCTCCGGCTCAGCGCCCGAGCGCATGCACGGCGCCGCCGATCCCGGCGAGCGTCATCGGATACATCCGCCCCTCGAAGAGATCCCGCAGCATCGTGATCGACTGCGTCATGTCCCAGTGCTGCTCGGGCGTCGGGTTGATCCAGGCATGGTCGGGCCATTGCAGCCGCAACCGCTCGAGCCAGACCTGCCCGGCCTCCGCGTTCCAGTGCTCGTTGGCCCCGCCCGGAAACAGGATCTCGTAGGGTGACATCGCCGCGTCCCCGACGATGATGCATTTCCAGTCCGGGCCGTAGGTGTTGAGCACCTCGCGCGTGGGCACGCGCGCGTCGAAGCGGCGCCGATTGTCGCGCCAGACATACTCGTAGAGGCAATTGTGGAAATAGTAATGCTCGAGGTTCCTGAACTCGGCGCGCGCCGCCGAGAACAGCTCCTCGACCCGGCGCACATGCGGGTCCATTGAGCCGCCCGCATCGAGAAACAGCAGCACCTTCACCGCGTTGCGCCGCTCCGGGCGGGTGCGCACATCGAGCCAGCCCTGCTCGGCCGTGGAGCGGATCGTGGCGTCGAGGTCGAGCTCCTCGGCCGCGCCGTCACGCGCCCATCGGCGCAGGCGCTTGAGCGCGACCTTGATGTTGCGGGTGCCGAGCTCGACGCCGTCGTCGAAATTGCGGAACTCGCGCCGGTCCCAGACCTTGACGGCGCGGCGATGGCGCGATCGGTCCTGCCCGATGCGCACGCCCTCGGGGTTGTAGCCATCGGCGCCGAAGGGCGAGGTGCCCGCCGTGCCGATCCACTTATTGCCGCCCTCGTGGCGCCCGGTCTGCTCGCGCAGGCGCTCGCGCAGCGTCTCCATGAGCTTGTCGAAGCCGCCCATGGCCGCGATCTCGGCTTTCTCCTCGTCGCTCAGATGCTTCTCGGCCATCGTCTCGAGCCAGTCGCTCGGCAGCTCGAGCGCCTCGAGCACCGCGCCGGTGTCGATATCCTCGAGCCCCTTGAAGCTCGCCGCGAAGGCGCGGTCGAAGCGGTCGATATGGCGCTCGTCCTTGACCATCGCGGCGCGGGCGAGGAAGTAGAAGCCCTCGATGTCGTAGGTGACGAGCCCCGCGCGCATCCCCTCCAGAAAGGCGAGATACTCGCGCAGGCTCACCGGGACATCGTGGCGGCGCAGGGTCTCGAAGAAGGGCAGGAACATGGCGTCAGAGCATCCGCTCGATCACCACGGTCAGCACGAGGCCGATCAGCGCGAAGATGATCGCGTAGACGGCGGCGTATTGCGCTTGGTCCTTGCGGTTGCCGCCGCGCCGTCCGGCCTGCCACCAGCCCAGAGCTGCACCGCCGATCAGCCCGATGATCACGATCATTGCGCGCGTCCCTCCGTTTGGCCGCGCCTTAGCGCGCCCGTGCCGGGGTGTCGAGTGCCGTGCCGCTCAGGGGCGGGCATACTTGATAAAGGGGGTCTTCACGCCGATCTTGTCATAGAGCATCCGCCCGGCATAGTTGAACTCCTGCGTCGTCCAGTAGACCGACGGCGTCCCGGCCGCATCCGCCGCGGCATACACCGCCTCGATCAGCGCGCGCCCGACACCGCGGCCGCGCGCCTCGGGCGCGGTATAGAGATCCTGCAGGTAACAGATATTCTCGATCTTCCAGGTGTGGCGGTGCATGAGGTAATGCACGAGGCCGACCACATCGCCCTCCGCCTCGGCCACGAGCCCGACCGGATCATAGGGCGCGTCGCCCATCAGCCGCGCGAAGGTCGTCGCGTAGACCTCCTCGCTCACGCGGGTCTCGTAGTAGTCGAGATACCCCGTCCAGAGCGTGCGCCAGACGGGCTCGTCGGCGGCGGCGAGCGGGCGGATCGTGACGGGCGGGCGGGGCATGGGCGGTCTCCTCAGCGGGTGCCGCGCCGCGCCATGAAGGCGAGGCGCTCGAACAGATGCACGTCCTGCTCGTTCTTGAGCAGCGCGCCGTGCAAGCGGGGCAGGGCGCTCATGCCGTCGCCGCGCAAATCCTCGGGGCCGAGATCCTCCGCGAGCAGCAGCTTGAGCCAGTCGAGCACCTCCGAGGTCGAGGGCGGTTTCTTGAGGCCGGGCACCTCGCGCAGCTCGTAGAACTGTGTCAGCGCCGCGGTGAGAAGGGCGGGCTTGATGCCGGGAAAATGCATCTCGACGATGCGCTTGAGCGTCTCGGCATCGGGAAAGGCGATGTAGTGAAAGAAGCAGCGGCGCAGGAAGGCGTCCGGCAGCTCCTTTTCGTTGTTGGAGGTGATGATGACGACGGGGCGGTGGCGCGCGCGGATCGTCTCGCCGGTCTCGTAGACGAAGAACTCCATCCGGTCGAGTTCCTGCAGCAGGTCGTTGGGAAACTCGATGTCGGCCTTGTCGATCTCGTCGATGAGCAGCACGGAGCGTTCATCCTGCTCGAAGGCCTGCCAGAGCTTGCCCTTGCGGATGTAGTTGGCCACATCCGCGACTCGCGGATCGCCGAGCTGGCTGTCGCGCAGCCGGCTGACGGCGTCATACTCGTAGAGCCCCTGCGCGGCGCGCGTGGTGGACTTGATGTGCCATTCGATCATCGACAGGCCGAGCGCCGACGCCACCTCGCGCGCGAGCTCGGTCTTGCCGGTGCCGGGCTCGCCCTTGACCAGCAGCGGGCGCTCGAGCGTTACCGCCGCGTTGACCGCGACGCTCAGATCATGGCTCGCGACATAGGAGTCGGTTGAGGAAAATTTCATAATGATGCTTTGGGGTTCGTTGGTGGATTTCACGTGAGCTTAACCGGGCCGAAAAATGGCCGCAAGCGCGTTCGCGCCCTAGTGACAAGCGCGGGTCCATCGGGTAATGGCAGCGCCAGAGAGGTGCCGAATGACTGCCAGCAAGGTTTTTCACGACGAGGAATTCGCCCGAAGCTCCGCTCAGCAGGGAGAC
>PUKW01000017.1 GCA_003550665.1 Paracoccaceae bacterium
GAACCTACGATCAACTCTGGGCAGCCGTCGGCCAGGTCTGCGACCTGTTCTCAGACGAGGAGTGCTACAACTTCTTCAAGG
Source organism: Paracoccaceae bacterium (assembly GCA_003550665.1). Lineage (GTDB taxonomy): Bacteria > Pseudomonadota > Alphaproteobacteria > Rhodobacterales > Rhodobacteraceae > Alkalilacustris. Next base: position 82 of record PUKW01000017.1, read on the forward strand.
CAGCAGGCTATGAAGCCGATTAACCGCGACACGCTCTAACCTGTTGAAACGGCATGCTCAAAACGCGCAAAACCGGTCCCCACTTTTGCGCACCATGCTCTAGTAATCGCGCTCGAAGAAGACGCCGACGCCGGTCTTGCCCTCCGAGTCGGTGCGCCCGCGCAGCGTGACCGAGCGACTCACATCGAGATTGATCGACACCTCGCTGCGCCCGTCCGAGTCGACGGTGACGTCGGTATAGACATTCTCGGTAATGTAACGCCCGGCGCGCAGGCCGACCGTGTCGTCATCGCCGGCATAGACGTCGAGATCGTCGAGCCCGAAACTGCGCCGCAGATTGCCCACGACGCCATCACCGCCGCGGCCCGCGAGCGTCGCCACCGCCTGCGCGAGCTGCGCGGCCTGCAGCGGCGACAGATTGTCGAGCCCACGGCCGAACAGGATCCGCGCGACGACCTCTTCCTCGGGCAGCTCAGGGGAGGATTCAAAGCTGATCTGCGGCTCTGTCGCCTCGCCCTCGATGATGATGCTTGCCGAGATCCCGTCCGTCTCCGTGGTCGCCACGAGCCGCAGCACGGGGATGAAGCGCCCCGACAGGACCGCCGAGCCCTCCGTGAGGTTGAAACGGTTGCCGAGCAGGTCGAGACGACCACGGATCAGGCTGAAGTCGCCGATCGGAACGATGTTCTGCGTGGTGCCGGTGATGTCGAGCGATCCGCCGAGCTCGGCATCGAGTCCGCGGCCCCGGATGAAGATCCGGTTCGGCGCCGAGATGCCGATATCGAGCGCGAAGGGCCGCACGTCGCGCTCATCGCCATTGGTCGCCACCAAACCGGCGCGCACGCGGCTCGCCAGGGTTTCGGCGGTTTCCCCCAGATGCTCGAGCGAGAGCGGAATGTAGCCCGGCCCGCCAAGCCCCGTCGACGGTACCCGGATCTGGGTCTCGCCCAGCTCCAGCGCGCCACGGATCTCGCCGCCGCCCTGCAGCGGCCCGGTCACGGCGAGATTGCCCGACACGGACGTGTTGTAAAGGTTCGGATCGCGCAGCCGCACCGCATCGAGGCCGATGCGCAGATCCCCCTCATTCGGTGCCGTCAGCCCCACAAGCCCCTGCGCGGTCAGGCTGCCGCCATCGGCGACATTCGCCCGTGCGTCAATATCCGCCCCGGCCGGGCCGAGCTCGGCGGTGGCCGCGACATCCTCGAGCCGGACATTGCCCGCCGGCACGACAATGCGCGCACCCTCCGTGCTCACCGTGCCGCGCAGCGCATCGACCCCGAGCGGGCCGACGATGCGCAGGTCGTAACGCGCCTGCCCGGCGACGGAGATCGGGTCCACGAAGCGGTTGACCAGCCCCAGCGCCGCACCGCCCTGCACCCGCAGATCCGCGGTCATGTCCTGCGCCAGCCGCCCCGTCACGGTGAAGTCGATATCGCCCGCGCCGGAGCCCGACAGGTCGAGCTGATAGCCCCGGGCCCCGAGATCGTCCACGGTGCCGCCGACCTGAAGCGGCCCGTCGAACCCGTCGACGACGAGCCCGAGATCGGCGAGCCGCGCCGAGAGGTTCACACTGCGATCATCGCCATCGACGACGGCATCCGCCGAGATGTCGAGCTGCGGATTGTCGAGCGCGAAATCCTCGACGCTGATTGCGCCGTCTTGCTCGCTCGCCGCGAGGGAGAGCTGCGTGACCCCGGCGAGCAGGGCGTCGGCCTCGGGCTGTCCGACGGCGAGGTTGCGCCCCTCGGCGCTCAGCCGGATGTCACGCCGCGTGCCGTCCTCGCGCATTGCCGCCTCGGCGCTGAGCGCACCGCCATATTGAGCGCCGAGAGCGCCCAGATTGCTGAAATCGATGTCGGCACGCAGATCGCTCGCCCCCGGCGCATAGAGCCCGCGCACCCGCGCCGAGAGGCTCGACGCGTCGAAATCGAATTGCCCGATCTCGATCTCTTCGCCGCGCCGCGTCGCCTCGAGCCCGATGGTGCTGCGCCCGGCCAGGAGCCCGTCGAGTTCGTCGGCGAAGCCGGTGGCCAGATCGGTGGTCGTCGCGTTCAGCTCGACATGCTCGGCCCCGTCATCCTCGCGCAGCCGGGCCGTCGCGGTGACCGCGCCGCCATACTGCGCGCCGAGAACCGAAAGATCGTCGAAATCAAGATCCGCGATCAGATCGCTCGCGCCGGGGACATAGAGCCCCGTGGCGCGCATCGAGAGCGTCGCGGCTTCTATGTCGAGCTGGCTGAGCTCGATCTGTTCGCCGCGGCGCGTGGCGTCGAGTTCGATGGTGCTGCGCCCGGCAAGGAGCGCGTCGAGCTCGTCGGCGAAACCGGTGACGATATCGCGGCCCTCGGCGCTCATCGTGATGTGTTCGGCGCCGTTGCCGTCGCGCAGCTGCGCCTCGGCGCGCATCGCGCCTCCGTATTGCGACCCCATCACCGACAGGTCGGAAAAATCGAGATCGGCGTCGATCTCGGTGCCCGCGCTGCGCAGCGTCCCGTCGACGCGGGCCGAGAGCGTCGCCGCGTCGACGGTCAGATCGCGGATCGTCGTGCCCTCGGTATCGCGGCTCACGGAGCCGGCGATGCGGCTGTCGCCGGCGAGCAGGGCGTCGATCTCCTCGATGCCGCCGGCGAGGTCGCGCCCCTCGAGCGCCAGGTCGAGATCGAAGATCCCCGAGAGCGGCTCGACCGCGCCGCCGATCTCGCCGCGCAGCCGGCCCGAGACGGGCTGACCGGCAAGGCCCTCGAAACGCGACAGGTCATCGAGCCGCGCGCTGACCCGGCCATCGATGTCGAGCCCGTCGATCGTCGCGCTGCCGGCGAGGGAGTAATCCTCGCCGCGCAGCGCGAGCGACGGAAGCTGCACCGGCTCGCCCTCGCTCCAAATCACGCGCAATGCCCCCACGATGTCGTCGCCGAGCGCGCGGGCAAGGTCTTCATCCTGCGGTGCGATCCCGTCCGCGGCATAGCGCACCGCGCCGCGCACCCCGCGGCCCGTCCCGTCATCACCCCGGGTGATACGCCCGTCGCCCCATAGCCGCAGCGTGTCGATATCCATGTCGGGGCGCGAGACCGCGCGCACGACGCCGTCGATATCCCAGTCCTCGCCGCGCTCGGCGTCGAAATCGACGCGTAGCCGCGCCTCGTCGATGCGCGTGCGCGGCCCGCCGATCGGCAGCACCACCGGCTCGCCCTCGGGATCCGCGATATCGAGCCCAACATCGACGAACTCCGGCAGCCCGTCCGCACCGATTACGACCCGCCCGACGATATCGAGCGCGCGCGCGCGAAGCACCATGTCGTCGAGTTCGAAACGGCCATCGGGGTGCTGCGCCCCCTCGGTGCGCAGGATCAGCTCATCGCCGAAGAAATCCGCGAAATCGGGTGCGAAGAGCGGCGCCATGTCGCCCTCGAGATCCGCGCTGAAACGCCGGGTCGCGCTTTGCGGGTCATCCTCGTCGGCGCGATCCTCGCGCAGCTCCACCCGGCCGGCGAGCCGCTCGGTCCCGTCCGTCGCCAGCCGCAGATCGGCCGCGAAATCCGACAACGGGCCGTCGCCATGCACCGCCAGATCCACGGAGGGCGTGTCGGGCAGGCCGATCAGCCCGGCGGCAATCCCGTCGGCCTCTTCCTCGAGCTCGAGGCCGAGCGAAAGCTCGCGGGTCTCGTTACTGAAGGCGGCGTCGAGGGCGAAGCGGCCCTGCGGGCCGTCGATGCGGTCGGCCTCGAGCGCGGCAGCCCCCTCCCCATCGGCGATATTCGCCGCGCCGGAGAGGCTGAATTCCACCGCCTTGCCGAAGACCGGCTCCCCGATCGAGACCCGCTCTGCGCGCAGATCGTCGATATTAACGGAGACGGGCAGCTCGGGCAGCGAGAACGGCGTGGCCTCCGGGGAGGGGGCGCTCTCCTCGCCCTCGGGCAGGCGCGACAGCTCGATTTCCTCGGCGGTCAGCTCGTTGATCTGGATGCGCCGACGCAGCGCGGCGGCGCGGTTCCAGTGCATCGTGACATTGCGCAGCTCGACCCAGACACCCTCGTCATCGGCGATGGTCATCCGGTCGATGCGCGCGCGCGAGGACAACGCGCCGCGAAAGCCCGAAATGCGCACCTCGCGCCCGGCCTCGGTGAGCGAGTCCTGCAGGAAACGCGTCAGGAACCCGGCGTCGTCGTCATCCTGGGCGACGGCGGGCTGCACCAGCAGCGGCAGCGCGAGCAGCGCGGCGAGAAGGTAACGCATCAAAAGGCCTGCCCCAGTCCGACATAGATTTGCACACCGTCGCCGGTATCGCCGCCGACGGGCCCCGCGACATCGAGGCGTATGGGGCCGATCCCGGTATCATAGCGCAGCCCGAGCCCCGCGCCAGCGTGCCAGTCGCTGTCGCCCGAGAACGCCCCGTTCGAGATATAGCCCACATCGGCAAAGGCGACGGCGCCGAAATCACCCCACACGCTGGCGCGGAATTCGCCCGAGGCGCCGACGAAGCCCCGCCCGCCCGAGCGCGCACCGTCGGTTTCGGCGCCGAGCGACTGGAACGGCTGGCCACGCACGCTGCCGCCGCCACCCGAATAGAACAGCAGGTTTCGCGGCGTGCGCGCGATCTCTGAGCCCAGCACCGCGCCGCCCTGCAGCCGCCCGGCGATGACGTAGTCGCCCTCCGCGTCGAAGCCGTAGTAGGCGCGCGCGTCGAGCTTCAGCTGGGCGCCGTTATCGGCGCCGGAGATGCCGACGAAGGGCTCCGCGACCCCGCGCAGGAAGGTGCCCGAGCTCGCATCAAGCTCGTTGTCCCGCGCATCCCGCGTCACCCTCACGGGCAGCGACATCGTCGTCAGGCTGTTGCTGCCGAAATCGTCCTCGACGCGCTCGTAGTTGAGCGCGAGCGCCGCCTCGCCCGAGGACCGGCTCGACATCACATGCACGGCCCCGAAGCTCAGGCCGGCGCGGTCGGCGCGGTAGTCGCGCTCGTCGATGAATTCGGTGCGCGCCTCGCCGAAGATGCTGGTATCGGGGGTGAAGGTCGCGGGGCGGGTGAGCCGGGTGGAGAAGCGGTAATCGATACCGCTGTCGGCCTGGCCGCCGATATTGCCGATCTCGCCCTCGACGCGCAGTCGCTCGGCGCCGCCGAGGAAGTTGCGGTGCAGCCAGAAGCTCGACAGCCGCAGCCCCTCCTGGGTGTCGACCTCGGCGCCGAAGCCGAAGCGGCGCGGCGGCGCCTCCACGAGCGTCGCGGTGATGTCGAGCACGTTGTCGGCATCGGCCTCGTCGGCCTCCTCGAGGCTCGCGGAGCGGAACATGCCAACCCGGCGAAGGCGTTGCGCGGCGGTGGAAATATCCTCGGGATCGAAACGCTCACCGCTCGGAAAGCCGGCGATTTCACGCACGCGGTCCTCGCTGATCGTCTCGGCCCCGCGCACGCGCAGCTCGCCGAAGGTCATGCGCGCGCCGGGATCGATGCGGATCTCGGCGTCGAGCCGGCGTGCGGGGTGGTCGGCGATGATGCGCTCATCGGTGGCGCGGGCCTTTGCGTGGCCGATCGCGCGCCAGCCATCGACGGCGTCCTCGGCGACATCGCGCAGGATGCCGCTGCGCGCGCGCTGGCCGGCGCGAAAACGCTCCGGCAGCTCGGTATCGCGCGCCAGCGGATCGACCTCGGCCTGGCGGAACCGGAATGTCGGGCCGGGATCGACCGTGATCAGGACCCGCTCGATCGAGTCGGGCGCGGCGAGCGGCGCGATATCGGCGGCTTCGCGACCGTCGATCTCGATGCTGACCGTGCCGGCATAATGGCCCTCGCCGTAAAGCGCCCCGGTCAGACGCTGATACTCGGCGCGCGCGGCGGCGAAAAGCTCCTGCGGGTCATCCACGCCCTCGCGGCGCGCCTCCAGAAGCAGCGAGCTGCCGCGCAGCGCGTCGCGCAATGCATCGCTCGCCTCCGGGCTCGAAAGCTCGATTTCCTGCGA
>PUKW01000093.1 GCA_003550665.1 Paracoccaceae bacterium
AACCACAGCCGCAGGAGGATATAGAACGCCGCCTTGGGCACCAGCGCCGAGAGCATCGCCGAGGCCGGCGCCGGCGCGCCCGAATGCGCCGGCGGCAGCCAGGCATGGAACGGAAACAGCGCCATCTTCGCCATCAGCCCCGCCGTCATCAGTGCGAGCGCGACCCCGTCGGCATTGGCTGCGTCCCCGCGCCCGGCCAGAAGCGCGATGTCGAGCGTGCCATGCGCCGCATAGAGCAGCACCGCGCCGAGCAGATACAAGAGCGAGCCCATCAGCGCGAAGACCATGTAGCGCAGCGCCGCCGCGATGGTCTCGGCCTTGCCCTCGATCGCCACCAGCGCGACGGCGGCCAGCGTCAGCAGCTCGAGCCCGACATAGAGGTTGAACAGATCGCGCGAGACGAACACCGCGTTGAGCGACGCCCATAGAAGCAGCGCGAGCGGCCAGAACGCCCAGGGTCCGCGATCCTCGCCCGCGCCGTGGGCGAAGTGCCGCCGCGCCAACCCGACCACCGCGGCCATCACCACCGCCGTCATCATCAGAAACGCCGCCGCCAGCCCGTCGGCGCGCAGCATGATCCCCAGCGGCGGCTCCCAGCCGCCGAGCGCGAGCCGCGCCGTGCCCTCCGTCGCGACCCCGGCCACGAGCCAGACGAGCGCCGCCGCGACGCCCGCCGTCACCGCGACCGTCACCGCCGCGCCGTGCCGGCCCACGACCACGGCGACGAGCGCCCCGATGAGCGGCAGCGCCACCACCGGCGCGATCGCGAGCGCGGCCGTCATTCCCCGGCGTCCTCCGGCAGTTCGCCATGCCCACTCGCGCGCACATGCGCCACGATGAGCGCAACCGCCAGGGCCGTGAGCGACAGCGCGACGACGATCCCCGTGATGATGAGCGCCTGCGGCACCGGGTCGGCGCCCGCATCCGCATCGCGATAGCCCGCCGCGCCAAAGATCAGGAAGATGCCCGAGCCGATCACGTTGAAGGCGAGCACCCGGCGCAGGAGCCCCGGATGGCTGACAAAGCCATAGAGCCCGATGCCGACGAGGGCTGCGCCGCACAGCCCGTAAAGCGTCGCCGAGCCGATCATGGTGCCTCCTGCGGCGGGCCGATCACCATCAGCGCGAGCGTCGCTGCGATCGACACCGTCAGCGCCGCCTCGATGCCCAGGATCAGCGCATAGGCGTGCTCGGGCGGCAGCCAGAGGAACCGCCCCGCCGCCAGCGCCGCGAGGCCCACAGCCAGAAACACCGCCGGCCCGAGGATCAGCGCCAGCCGCAGCCCCGGCGCGCTTACCCGCGGCGGCGCGATGCGCCCGGCCATCATCGCCAGAAGCGCCACCGCCGCGAGCACCGTGCCGCCCTGAAACGCGCCGCCCGGCTGCTTGGTGCCGGCCCAGACGAGATAGACCCCGACCATGAGCCCGATCGGCGGCAGCACGCGGCCGAACTGCGCGAGCACGCCGCCCGCGCGGGTGCGCTGCGTCATGCCCGGGCGCCCGCCCCAGGCCGCGTCGGGCGACAGCGCCCAGATCCCGATCAGCGCGGCCAGCAGCACGATGCTCTCGAGCAGCGTGTCCCAGGCGCGGAAATTCAGCAGCACCGCAGTCACCGCGTTCTCGCTGCCCGCGGCGGCGAGATTTGCGCCGACCTCGGCGTGCAGCCCCGCCGGTTCGGGCAGGGTCAGGAACACCCAGCCGAGCAGCAGCGTCGTGCCGCCCGCAGCCAGCGCGGCGAGCAGGCGCGGTCCCGCTGCGCGCGCCGGCGGGGCCGTCTCGCGCAGACGCGCCAGCCGGCCCACCGCCCCGAGGAGCAGCACCCCGGTCAGCCCCGCGCCGATGGCGGCTTCGGCAAGCGCGACATTGACCGCGTCGAGCCGCAGCCAGGCGGTCGCGATGAACACGCCGTAGACCACGAAGAACACCACCGCGGCGAAGGGATCGCGCCCGCTCACCGCGGCGAGCGCGGCGCCGAGGATCAGCGCGCAGAGCACAATGTCGAACACGGTTCCGCTCATTCGCGGCCCTCGGCCTGCCGTGTCGGGCGCCCGCCCTCATCCGCGCGCAGGGCGGTGCGCGCGACGAGCTGCGCCGCCGTGCCCGCCGCCACCAGCGCGAGCGCCCAGATCAGGCCGAGCTTGAAGACCGCATGCCAGCTCTCGGCCTGCAGCGCGAGGCCGAGCACGATGAAGCCGAGCCCGAGATTGTCGGCCTTGGTGAGCGCGTGCAGGCGGCTGAAGGTGTCGGGAAACCGGATCAGCCCGACCGTCCCGGCGAGGAAAAAGACCAGCCCTGCCGCCGTCAGCGCGACCGTGAGCGCGTCGGTGGCAAGCTCAAGCATCGTCGTCCTCCGGGTCGCCGCGCCCTTCGGGGGTTTCGGCCTTCACGAAGGCCACCGCCGCGAAGGCCGCGAGCAGCGCGAGCACCAGCGCGACGTCGATCATCGCCCAGTCGGTCGCGGCTGCAAGCAGCAGGACGACCGCCACGCCCCCGGTGCCCACGAGCTGCGCGGCCATCATGCGGTCGGCCCGGCCCGGCCCGGTCCAGACCCGCCACAGCGCCCCCGCGAGCGTCAGCAGCAGCAGCGTCGCCGCAGCGAGGAACCAGCCCGTCAACTCCGCCCCTCCGGCGCCGCGAGGGCGGCCAGGCGCGCCTCCTCGCGGGTGATCGTGGCGGCGTTGTCCTGGGTCGTGTCGAGCACGTGCAGGATGATTCGCCCGCCGCGCGAGCCGGCTGCGAGCGTTCCGGGCATCAGCGACAACTCGCCGCCGAGCGCGACGCGGCCGCCATCGGGGAGCCGGCTCGCGCGCTCCATCCAGCCGGGGGCGAGGGGCATGCGCGGATGAAAGGCGCGCCAGGCAACGTCGAGACCGCCGACCAGCGAGCGCGCCAGAAATCCGGGCAGCAGCGCCGCGAGCCGCCACAGCCGCACCGCGCCACCATAGGGCAGAAGATGCAGGCTCAGCCAGGTCGCCGCCGGCACCACCGCGAGGCCAAGGATCAGCCCGTCGCGCGCGCCTGCCGTGAGCACCACCCACACAAACGCGAGCAGAAGCCCCCGCTTGACCGCGCCGCGCGCGCGGTCATGCTGTCGCGGTGTGCGCCCCATCCGCAGAGCCCTGATTTGCCGTCGCAACCACCGCCGAGCCTAGGGCCCGGGGCGCGCCAAGGCAAGGCGGCGCGCGCGTCAGTCACCGCGCGCGGCGACGCGGGTGCCGTCACTGACGCGCCCGCCCGGATAGGCGACGACGGTGTCGCCGGCGTCGAGCCCGTCGGCAACCTGGGCGTGCGTGTCGGTGCGCCGGCCGATCTCTATGCGGCGTTCGCGCGCGGTGCCGTCCTCGACGGTGAACACCGCCCAGTCGCCGCCGCTGCGAAACAGCGCGCTGATGGGGACTTGCAGCGCGTCCGCGTCCTCCCACTCGACGATCTCGAGAAACACGCGGTACGCGTCGCCGAGCGGCGGACGGTCCTCGGCGGGGGTGACGAAGTCGAGCTTAACGCGCACGCGCTGCTCCTCGATGCCGAGCGCGGAGACCTTGGTGAAGGCCGCCGGGTCGATGCGGCGCAGCTCGGCCGCGAGCGGCGCGTCCCCGCCCCAGCGCGTGACGGTGGCCGGCGCGCCGGGGGCGAGCCGGACCGCGTCGCTCGTCAGGAGTTCGACCTCGATCTCGATGTCGCGCAGATCGCCGATCGTCAGGAGCGGCGCACCGGCCTGCACGAGCCGCGCGCTCGGCTCCTCGACGGAGAGCACCGTGCCCGATTGCGGCGCGGCGACCTCGGCGCAGCAATCGCCGGGCGCGGGCGGCTCGAAGCGGCCGCCGGGCTCGGTCAGCTGCGCTTCGGCGCGCGCGAGTGACGCCTCGGCGCGGGTGATCTCGGAGCGTGCCGCGCGCAGCGCGGCGCGGCGGTTCTCCACTGCCTGGCGGCTGTCATCGAGCACGCGCTGAGGCACCGCGCCGCGCGCCGCCAGCGCCTGGTTGCGGGCCAGTTCGGCCTCGGCGTGGCGCAGCTCCTCCTCGGCGCTGTCGAGCCGGGCCTCGGCGACATCGACCCCGGCCTCGGCCTCGCGCACCGCCGCCTCGGCCTCGCGGCGCGTGCGTGCGTCGAGAAAGCCGGGATCGGCGGGCTGAATCACCGCCACGATGCTGTCGCCGCGCAGGACCGTGTCGCCGACCTCGACGGGCGAGCGGATCGCGTTGCCGGTCACCGGGGCGGTGACGAGATAGGGATCGCGCACCCGCGCCGTGCCCTCGGCCGCGACGGTGACCTGCATCGGCGCGCGCTCGGCGGTGGCCATGTCCACGCGCACCGGCTCGGGCCACAGCGCCCAGGCCAGCCCCCCGGCCACCGCGAGGCCCGCAGCCCCGCCCACGATCATGCGCGTCGACAGCATGGCGGTTACTCCTTCTGCTTGAGGGCGGTCACGATATCGACGCGGTCGAGCCGGCGGCGCACCGCCCAGACCGATGCCGCCGCCGCGGCGAGCACGATCAGCGTCGCCCAGCCATAGGTCGCCCGGCTGACGACGAGCGGGATCTCGACGAACTCCGTCGATAGTCCCGCCGCCGTCAGCGCCGCGAAGCCGTAGCCCAGCCACCAGCCCACCGGCACCGCGATGAGCGTCAGAAACGCCAGCTCCCCCACCAGCACATACCCGACCTCGCCGCGCGTGAAGCCGAGCACCCGCAGGCTGGCGAGTTCGTGCGCGCGCTCCGAAAGCTGGATGCGCGCGGCGTTGTAGGTCACGCCCACGGTGATCAGGATACCCAGCGTGGCGTAGACGAACACCATGGTGAACAGGTTCTCCTCGATCTGCTCCGCGAACTGGTCGCGGGTCTCGCCGGTGAGCATCACGCCGCTGATCGCCGGGGTCGCGGTGAGCGCGCCGTAAAGCGCGGGCAGCGCGGCGTCGTCGACCATCAGATTGACGCGGTTGACCTGCGGGGTGGTGCGCATCAGGCGAAACAGCGCCTCGGAATCCATGAAGATCTCCTCGCCGAGGCTCTGGCGCGTCAGCGTGCTCACCGGCAGCTCGTGGGTCTCGCGCGGCGGCACCAGAAGCTCGACCGAGACCGTGTCGCCCGCCGCCACGTCGAGCTCGCGCGCCAGCCGGGCGGGCATCGCGAGCCCCTCGGGCGGCACCGCGACCGGCGCGCCGTCGCGGTCGAGCACGCGCAGAAGCTCGGCGTTGCCGCTGCGCGCCTCGATGCGCAGAAGCTCCGAGCGCGGCCCCACCGACAGCCGCACCGGCAGCGAATAGGCCCCTTCCGCGCGCAGCACCCCGGGCAGCGCGGCCGCGTCGAGCACCGCAGCCTCGGTGCGCGGCTCGCCGAGGCGCAGGGTCATGTGCTGGCGGTTGGACTGGTTGAACATCTCGTCGAGCATCACATCGACGGCGTCAAAAAAGAAGAATGACGCCACCAGCACCGCAACCGAGGCCGACACCCCGAACAGCGTCACCGCCGCGCGCCCCGGCCAGCGCGTGATCGAACGCAGGATCATCATCGTCGTCTGGCGCAGCCGCAGCGCGGCGCCGAAGCGGTCCACCGCGCCGCGGCTGAACTTCGGCGGCGCGGGCGGCGACATCGCCACCGCCGGGCGCAGCCGCACCGACCCCCACACCGCGCGCAGCGCCCCAGCGACGACCGTGGCCACCGCGAGCGTGCCCGAGATCGCGAAGGCCGCCGCCGGCAGCTGCGTGACGAGATAGGGAAATCGGAAGAACTCCGCGAGCAGCCCGGTGATCCCGCCCGCGAGCAGCGCGCCCGCGCCCCAGCCGATGAGCACCCCGGCGATGCCGATCCCCGCGCTCATCGCGAGGTAATGCGCTGCCACGCGCCGGGTGGAGTAGCCCACCGCCTTCATCAGCCCGATCTGCTGGCGCTCCTGCGCGATAAGCCGGCCGAGCACCATGTTGACGAGGAACGCCGCGACCACGAAGAACACCGGCGGCATGATCACCGCGAGCGCCGCGAACTGGTCGAGCTCGTGCTGCAGCATCGAATGCGAGATCTGCC
>PUKW01000014.1 GCA_003550665.1 Paracoccaceae bacterium
CGTAATTGAGCGAGGAGCAGCCGGCGAGAAAATCGATATACTCGCGCCCCCCGGCATCCCACATCACCGACCCGGAGGCCCGCGTGAAAACCGTGTCGAAGGACCGGCAGTAACTGCGCACAACGCTCTCGCGGCGCTCGAAAATGGACTTGTCCACCGGATCACCGGGCTGTTCGGCGTCGGGGGCGGCGCCGAAGGGGCCGATGGTGAGCAGGTATTCGGTGGCGTGACGGCCCTCGAAATGATCCTCGCGGGTGAAATGCGGCTCGTGGGTGAGCGGCGCGTCGCGGCGCTCGGCGAACTTGCGAAACAGACCCCAGCTCGCCTCGTTGTCGGGGGTGATGGTGGTCTTGAGCTTGGTCACCTCGGCGCAGGCGTTGCGCGCGATGATCGCGTCGAGCATCTTCGAGGCGAGCCCCATGCCGCGCGCCGCCTCGTCCACCGCGACCTGCCAGATGAACAGCGTGTCGGGCTCGCCGGGCAGGATATAGGCCGAGATCCAGCCCACCAGCTTGTCGTCGAGCCGCGCGACCACCGAGGTGTCGGTGAAATGATCGCATTGCAGCAGGTTGCAGTAGATCGAATTGTCGTCGAGCGGGCCGCTGTCGCGGATCAGCTGCCACACATCGAGCCCGTCCTCGCGCACGGGTTCGCCGAGGGTGAGATTCGGGGCGGTCCTGGGGTCGGGCGTGTAGGTTTCCATCATGCGCCTTTCGCGAGTCGCTGCGCCAGTCTAGCATCAAACCCCTGCGCAAAAGGGTCATTTTCGGATTTCGAGGGCCTCATCGCGCCTCTTGCAGCACGACCGGATAGCCCCACAGGCTGCGCAGATGCGCCATCGTTGCCTCGCGCGCCTTCTCGTCGAGCGGCACGCCGTCGCGCATCACGTGCTGCAGGTGCAGCACCCGGTCGCCGAGCAGATCCACATCCGTCACCAGGATCTCCGGATCCGAGATCGAGATATCGCGCGAGTGCGCCAGCGTGTCGCGCACCTCGCGGTAGCCGGCCTCGTCATGTATCCCCGTGATGGTCACATGGGGATCCTCGGCGGTGTCGCTGCAGGCGAAGAGCCGAAGCTCGCGCATCACCCGCGGGCTCAGATACTGCTGAATGAAGCTCTCATCGCGGTAGCTGGCCCAAGCCTGCCGTAGCGCGGCGCGCCAGTCACCGCAACCGGCGAGATCGGGAAACCAGGCCCGGTCCTCCGCGCTGGGCTCGGTGCAGATGCGCTTGATGTCGCGCATCATCGCGAAACCGAGCGCATACGGGTTGAGCCCGCCATAGCGCGGATCGTCGAAACCGGGCTGCGTCAGCACATTGGCGTGGTTGTGCAGGATCTCCAGCAGCGCGCCGTCATCGATGCGCCCCTGCTCGTGCAGCCGGTGCATGCAGTGGAAATGCACGAAGCAGGCACAGCCCTCATTCATCACCTGGGTCTGTTTCTGCGGATAGAAATACTGCGCGATGTTGCGGGTGATCTGCAGGAGCTCGCGCTGCCAGGGCTCGAGGGTGGGCGAGTAGGTCTCGACGAAATAGAGCAGGTTCTCTTCGGGCAGGCGCATCGTGGCGCGGCGCTCGCGCGCGCGGTCGGGGGTCTCGTCGTCGCTCTCGCGGCGCAACAGCGTGTCGAACAGGTAATCGGCCGAGCGTTCGGCCTCCACACGGCGCTGGCGGGCGCGCTCGGTCTGCTCGCGCAGCGAGGGCAGCGGCGGACGGCGATGGCGAAACACCCCCGAGGGCATCAGCGCATGCGCCGAGTCGAGCAGGGTTTCGACCGCGCGCTGGCCGTGGCGCTCCTCGCAGGCGGCGATGTAATCGCGCGCATATTCGAGATAGTCGAGGATACCGTCCGGGTCGGTCCATTGCCGGAACAGGTGATTGGTCTTGAAGAAATGGTTGTGACCGAACGCCGCATGCGCCATCACCAGTGCCTGCAGCGCCATGGTGTTCTCCTCGAGGCAATAGGAGATGCATGGGTTCGAGTTGATGACGATCTCGTAGGCGAGCCCGCGCGCGCCCTTGCGGTACTGGCGCTCATGGTGGATGAAATGCTTGCCGAAGGACCAGTGCCGATACATCAGCGGCATGCCCACCGAGGCATAGGCGTCGAGCATCTGCTCGGCCGAGATGATCTCGATCTGGTTGGTGAAGATGTCTAGCCCGAGCTCGCCCTCGGCGATCTCGGCGAGCGCGTCATGCGTCCGGCGCAGCTTGTCGAAGCTCCAGTCCGGCCCCTCGAAGAGCAGGCGCGCGCGCTCAGCCATCGGCGCGCTCCGCCTTTCCGCGCGCGAAAAGCTCGCGAAACACCGGGTAGATGTCACCGGGGCGGGCGATGCGCTTCATCGCGAAGTTGGGCCATTCGGCGGCCACGGACCGATAGGCGCGCCACAGTTCGGTTCCGGATTTGTCGCTGTTGATGAACTGCGCCTCCTCTTCGGCGAGGATTTCCACATAGGCGAAATACTGGCACAGCGCCATAAGCTCGCCGTCGAGCATCGCCACGCAGGTGCGCGAGTCGCCCGAATAGTTGTCGCCGTCCGAGGCCTGGGCGGCATAGATGTTCCACTCGGAGGCCGGGAAGCGTTCGGTGATGACGCGGCGCATCTCGGCAAGCGCGGTGCTCACCACCGTGCCGCCGGTCTCGCGCGCATGAAAGAAGGTCTCCTCGTCGACCTCGCTGGCGCGGTGGGTGTGGCGGATGAAGACGATCTCGACACGGTCGTATTGCCGCTGCAGGAACATGTGCAGCAGGATGAAGAAGCGCTTGGCGAGGTCCTTCTCGCGCTGGCGCATCGAGGCGGAGACATCCATCAGGCAGAACATCACCGCGTTGGTGTTGGGCTCGGGGACCTGCTCGAAGTTCTTGTAGCGCACATCGAGCGGGTCGAGATAGGGCACCGCCTTGCGCCGGCGCGTGGCCTCGTCGAGCTCGGCCTGCAGGCGCGCGAGTTCGGCGCGCGCCTCGGCGCCGGGCTCGTGCATGGCCTCGAGCTCGAAAACCCGCGCGCGCAGCGCGTCAAGCCGCTCATCCGACGGCCGGCGCATCGCCACGCGCCGGCCGAGCGCGTTGCGCATGGTGCGCTGCAGATCCATGTTGCCCGGCGAGCCGATCACGGAAATGCCCGCGCGCCGCGGCGTCGTGGTCTCGGTGTTCCTGAGGGTGCGCTTGACGAGATCCGGAAGCTCGAGATCCTCGAAGAAGACGTCGAGGAACTCGTCGCGCGACAGGGCGAAGACGAAATCGTCCTCGCCCTCGCCATCCTCGGCCCCCTCGCGCCCGCCGCCGCCGCCCGCGCCCGCCGGCGGCTTGTCGATGGTGTCGCCGGCGCGATAATCGCGGTTGCCGGGCAGGATATGGCGCTGCGTGCCGGCGTTGCGGGCATGGTGAAAGGTCGGCTCGCGGATGCTGTCGGGCGGCACCGAGACCTCGCCGCCGGTCTCGACATCCGCGATGGCGCTGTCGCGCACCGACCGGTCGACGGCTTTCTTCACATGCGACCTGACCCGCCGCAGGAAGCGGCGGCGGTTCCCGAGGTTCTTGTCCTTCGGGTTCAACCGTCGATCAACGAAATTCGTCATTGGGCCCCGTCGCTCATCCCGCCTTGTTCACGCGCATGTACCACTCCACCAGCCGGCGCACCTGCCGCGGAGTGTAGCCGCGCGCGACCATCCGGTCCACGAACTCGGCATGCTTTGCCTCGGTGTCCTTGTCGCGCTTGGCGCCGAAGCTGATCACCGGCAGCAGATCCTCGACCTGCGAGAACATGCGCTTTTCGATCACGCGGCGCAGCTTCTCGTATTTCTGCCAGTTCGGGTTGCGCCCCTCGTTCTCGGAGCGCGCACGCAGCACGAACTTGACCACCTCGTTGCGGAAATCCTTCGGATTGGCGACGCCGGCGGGCTTCTCGATCTTGGCGAGCTCGTTCTCGAGCACCTCGCGATCGAACATCTGGCCGGTGTCGTGGTCCTTGTAATCCTGCTCCTCGATCCAGGCATCGGCATAGGCGATGTAGCGATCGAAGAGATTCTGGCCATAATCGGAGTAGCTCTCGAGATAGGCCTTCTGGATCTCCTCGCCGATGAACTCGGCATAGCGCGGTGCGAGCATGTTGCGGATGAAGTCGATATAGCGCGCCTCGACCTCCTCGGAGAACTGCTCGCGCTTGATCGCCTGTTCGAGCACATACATCAGATGCACCGGATCGGCGGCGACCTGCTCGGTGTCGTGGTTGAAGGTCTCCGAGAGCACCTTGAAGGCGAACCGCGTCGAGATCCCCGTCATGCCCTCGTCGACGCCGGCCGCGTCGCGGTATTCCTGCAGCGAGCGCGCCTTTGGGTCGGTGTCCTTGAGGGTCTCGCCGTCATAGACGCGCAGCTTGGAATAGAGCGTCGAGTTCTCGTGCTCGTGCAGCCGGGTGAGAACCGAGAACCGCGCCAGCATCGGCAGCGTCTCGGGCGCGCAGGCCGCCTCGCCGAGGGAGCTGTTCGCGAGCAGCTTCTCGTAAATCTGCGTCTCCTCGGTGGCGCGCAGGCAGTAGGGCACCTTGACCACGCTGATGCGGTCGAGGAAGGCCTCGTTGTTCTTGTTGTTCTTGAATTGCTGCCACTCGGCCTCGTTGGAATGCGCGAGGATGATCCCCTGAAAGGGCAGCGCGCCGATATTCTCGGTGCCCGTGTAGGAGCCCTCCTGCGTCGCCGTGAGCAGCGGATGCAGCACCTTGATCGGCGCCTTGAACATCTCCACGAATTCCAGGAGCCCCTGCGTCGTGCGGTTGAGCCCGCCCGAGTAGCTGTAGGCGTCGGGGTCGTTCTGGCCCAGATGCTCAAGCTTGCGGATGTCGAGCTTGCCCACCAGCGTCGAGACGTCCTGGTTGTTCTCGTCACCGGGTTCGGTCTTGGCCACGCAGATCTGGCGCAGTTTCGACGGGTGCATCCGCACCACGTTGAACTTCGAGATGTCGCCATCGAACTCCTGCAGCCGCTTGACCGCCCAGGGCGACATCAACCCGGTCAGGAGCCGGCGCGGGATGTTGTACTTGTCCTCCAGCAGATCGCCGAAACGCGCCGCGTCGAACAGCCCGAGGGGACTCTCGAAGACCGGGCTTATCTGATCACCGGCCTTGAGCACGTAAATCGGCTGCTCCTCCATGAGCTGCTTGAGGATCTCGGCGATGGTGGATTTGCCGCCGCCGACCGGGCCGAGCAGGTAGAGGATCTGCTTGCGCTCCTCGAGGCCCTGGCTGGCGTGGTTGAAGAAGCCGACGATGCGCTCGATCGTTTCCTCGGCGCCGAACATCTCGCGGAACGGCGCGTAACGCTTGATGGTGCGGTTGTGGAAGATGCGACCGAGGCGCTGATCCTGGCTGGTGTCGATGACCTCGGGTTCGCCGATGGCGGCGACCATGCGCTCCGCGGCAGTGGCGCGCATCATCGGATCGTCGCGACAGCCGATCAGATAGTCCTGCAAGGGCATCTCATCGACCTTGAGCCGGTCGTAGGCTTCGGAAAACCGCGTGAACACATCCATGGGGGACCGCCCTCCTTTCATGTGCCTTCACGTTACAAGATGGGGTCGTCAGCGCGCATGTCACTACCCCGTGAAGCGACGACCGGTCACATCTTGCTAATTTTCCCGCCGAAGCCCTTGCCGCCGGGCCTGCCGCAGACGCGTTTTTGCGTTGCAGGATGCAGGGACGCTTGGTAAGCGCTATGTTGATAGCGTGCCGATGTAGCTCAGCCGGTAGAGCAACGCATTCGTAATGCGTGGGTCGGGGGTTCGAGTCCCTTCATCGGCACCATCATTTTTCCCTACGCCATTGATATAAAAACAAAATATCGGAAACCGCGTTCACTGTATCCCGCAAAATGACTTTGTTGCACAAATAGGTTGATGGCCGGACTTCCCTTTTCCCTGGACAGACTCATGCCACGGCCCCGGTGACGGGTATGCCGAGCGCGGTGAAGCCGTTGAGCACGGCGATCCGGATC
>PUKW01000212.1 GCA_003550665.1 Paracoccaceae bacterium
ACGCGCAGTATTGCCCCTTCCGTCAGCCCCATGGTGCGCAGGATGCCGATATCGCGGCCCTTGTTCTTCACGAGCATGATCAGCCCGGAGATGATGTTGAGCGCGGCGATGGTCACGAGGATCGACAGGATGACGAACATCACGTTGTCCTCCACATCGAGCGCACGCAGGAAGCTGCCGGCGCTGTCGCGCCAGGTCCAGAGCATCGCGCGCTCCCCCGCCGCCTCGAGGATCGGGCCGCGCAGCGCGTCGATGCGCTCGGGATCGGCGACCATCACCTCGAGCTCGTCGGCCACGCCTTCGCGGTTGAAATAGGTCTGGGCCTCGTCGAAGGGCATGTAGACACGGGTGCGGTCGATGTCGTAGCGCCCGGCCGTGAAGATATAGGTGACCTCGTAGGCGTTCACGCGCGGACTGGTGCCCATCGCGGTGCGCGCCCCGTCGGGCGAGATCACGCGGATGCTGTCGCCGACCCCGACGTCGAGCTCGCGCGCCACGCCCGAGCCGATGGCGACCCCGTCGCCGAAATTGTCGATATCGCCCTGCGAGGCTTCGGGCTCCATTATGCGCGGGATGGTGCGCAGGTTCTCCTCGGTTATGCCGAACACCTCGATGCCGGCATTGCCGCCATCCGCGGTGGCCATCACCTGCCCCTTGATGAGCGGCGCGACGCGGGTGACGCCGGGAACCTCGGCGACGCGCGCGGCCATCTCTTCGTAGTCGTCGATCACCCGCGAGGCCTCGCCGGACTCGTCGACATGGGTGCTCGAATAGACGGTAACATGGGCATTGACGCCAAGGATCGTGTCCACGAATTCCTCGCGAAAGCCCGACCGCACCGCGAGCGTGGCGATCAGCGCGAACACCGCCAGCGTGATGCCGATCAGGCTGATCCAGGTCATGGTGCTGACCCCGCCCTCGGCGCGGCGCGCGCGCAGGTAGCGCCAGGCGATCATCCACTCGAAGCGGGAAAACGGGGCGGTCTTGGCCAACGGGATCTCCAGAAGAATCGCGGCGCGACCGTGGCCCGCGGGCCCGACAGGGTCAAGCCGCGCCCTTGCCGATAGCGGTGGAGCGGCTATCTTGCGCAGGCGCGGCGCACCGCCGGCGACGATGCTGACCGGAGGAGACACCATGCCCCAGATGACCCGCCCGCTCCACGAAAAGGTGCACGCCGAGGCACGCGCCGTCGCGCGCGGCCGCCTGTCGCGGCGCGAATTCCTCGCCCGCGCGACGGCGCTCGGGGCGAGCATTCCGGCCGCCTATGCCCTGCTCGGCGCGACGCGGGCGCGGGGCGACACGCCCGAGCGCGCCGAGGGCGGCACGCTGCGCATCCAGCAGGATGTGCGCGAGCTAAAGGATCCGCGCACCTTCGACTGGCCACAGATGTCGAACTTCGCGCGCGGCTGGCTCGAATATCTCGTCGAAGTGCAGCCCGACGGCGTCATCGAGGGGCGCCTGCTCGAGGATTGGGAGGTCAACGAGGACGCCAGCGAATACGTCCTGCATGTCCGCCGCGGCGTGCGCTGGAACGATGGCAGCGACTTCACCGCGCGCGACGTGGCCTATAATTTCGAGCGCTGGTGCGACCGCTCGGTCGAGGGCAACTCGATGGCCGGGCGCATGAGCGCGCTGATCGACCCCGAGACCGACCAGGCGCACGACGACGCGATCATCGTCGAGGACGATCATACCCTGCGCCTCGTGCTGTCGCGCCCTGACGCGACGATCATCGCGACCTGCGCCGACTACACGGCCGCGATCCTGCCCGACGGCTTCGGCAGCGACGACATCCTCGCCAATCCGATCGGCACCGGCCCCTATCTGCCCGAGGAGTACGAGGTCGGGGTGCGCGGCGTGCTGGTGCGCAACGACGATCACGAGTGGTGGGGCACGGAGGTCTTCGGCGCGCCCACCCTCGAGCGCATCGAGTATATCGATCTGGGTACCGACGGCGCGACCATCGCGGCGGCCTTCGACGGTGGCGAGGTCGATATGAGCTACGAGACCGTCAACGACTATATCGAGATGCTCGATGCGCGCGGGCTCGAGCGCGCCGAAACGGTGAGCGCGCGAACCATCGTGATCCGCCCCAACCAGCAGGCCGAGGTGGACGGGATGCGCCCCTATGAGGATGTGCGGGTGCGTCGGGCGCTGGCGATGGCGGTGGATAACGCGGTGTGCCTGGAGCTCGGCTATGCCGGCTTTGGCGAGGTCGCCGACAACCACCATGTCGCCCCGATCCAGCCCGACTATGCCGAGATGCCCGCGCCGGAGTTCGATCCGGAACGTGCCTATGAGCTCATGGAAGAGGCCGGCATGGCTGATTTCGAGCACGAGCTGATTTCGCTCGATGACGAATGGCGCCGCCCGACCACGGACTCGGTCGCCGCGCAGCTGCGCGATGCGGGCTTTCGCGTCGAGCGGCGCGTGCTGCCCGGCGCGACCTTCTGGAACGACTGGACGGGTTATCCCTTCTCCTCGACGGATTGGGGCCACCGCCCGCTCGGCATCCAGAACCTCGCCCTGGCCTATCGCTCCGGCGAGCCCTGGAACGAGAGCGGCTTCGAGAACGAGGAGTTCGACGCGCTGGTGGACGAGGCGCTGACCCTGGCCGACCCCGAGGACCGCCGCGAGGTCATGGCCCGGCTGCAGGAAATCCTGCGCGAGGAAGGCGTCATCATCCAGCCCTACTGGACCTCGGTCTTCCGTCACCACACGTCCGATGTGGTCGGCGCCGAGATGTATCCGGGCTTCGAGATCTTCCCCTACAAGCTCGGCTTCGCCGCCTGAGCCGGGGGGCGCTTACCGGCCGGAATAGATCGCGGCGATGCGGTCGATGGCGGCCTCGGGCGAGACCTCCTCGGACTCGCCCGTGCGCCGGCTGGTCAGCTCCACGGTGCCGACCTTGAGCCCGCGCGGCCCCACCGTGATGCGCCAGGGCAGGCCGATCAGGTCCATCGTGGCGAATTTCGCCCCCGCGCGCTCCTCGCGATCGTCATAGAGCGGATCGAGCCCTTTGGCCCGCAGCGCCGCATAGATCCGCTCGCAGGCCCCGTCGGTCTCGCTGTCGCCCGACTTGATGTTGACGATCCCGCAATGGAACGGCGTCACGCCTTCGGGCCAGATGATGCCGGCCTCGTCATGGCTCGCCTCGATGATCGCGCCGACGAGCCGCGACACCCCGATCCCGTGCGAGCCCATATGCACCGGCACCTGCTTGCCCTGCGCGTTACTGACCGTCGCCCCCATCGGCTCGGAATACTTGGTGCCGAAATTGAAGATCTGGCCCACCTCGATGCCGCGCCGGGTGCGCCGGCGCGCCTCGGGCACCTCGGCGAAGACGGCCGCGTCATGGGTCTCGTCGGTGCGCGCATAGGGGGCGGTCCACTCCGCGACCACGTCGGCGCAGGCCTGCGGGTCGTGAAAATCCACAGCCCGCTCGCCGAAGGCCAGATCCGTGATCGCGCTGTCATAGAAGACCTCGGACTCCCCGGTATCGGCGAGCACTAGGAACTCGTGCGACAGGTCGCCGCCGATCGGCCCGGTATCGGCGCGCATCGGTATCGCCTGCAGCCCCATGCGCTCATAGGTGCGCAGGTAGCTGACCATGTGGCGGTTATAGGCGTGCACCGCGGCGTCGCGGTCCACGTCGAAATTGTAGCCGTCCTTCATCAGGAACTCGCGCCCGCGCATCACCCCGAAGCGCGGCCGGATCTCGTCGCGGAACTTCCACTGGATGTGGTAGAGCGTGAGCGGCAGATCCTTGTAGCTGCCGACATGGGCGCGGAAGATGTCGGTGATCATCTCCTCGTTGGTGGGGCCATAGAGCAGGTCGCGCTTATGGCGGTCGGTGATGCGCAGCATCTCCTCGCCGTAATCGTCGTAGCGCCCGCTCTCGCGCCAGAGGTCCGCCGGCTGAAGCGTCGGCATCAACAGCGGGATGTGCCCGGCGCGCTCCTGCTCCTCATGCACGATCGCCTCGATCCGGCGCAGCACCTTGTAGCCCAGCGGCAGCCAGGAATAGATCCCCGCCGCCTGCTGGCGGATCATCCCCGCGCGCAGCATCAGCCGATGCGAGACGATCTGCGCCTCGGCGGGCGTCTCCTTGAGCACGGGCAGAAAATAGCGCGACAGCCGCATGACACCCCCTTGAGCCGTTTCGCGCGGTGTAGGCCAAGACGCCCGCCCCGGCAAGCCGCGTCCCCGCCATTGCCGGCGCCGCGTCGGGGCGGCTAGGGTGCGTCGAATGATGGAGGGCCCATGAGCGACGAACCGCGCCGCGTCAGCTTTCTGGACTGGCTCGGCATCCCCCGGGACCCCGACTGGACGAAGGCCCGCCCGATCGGGCGGCTCGTCGGGCTGGCGCTGGCGGGGCTGCTGCTGATGGCGCTGGTGGCCGCCGTCGCGGTGGTTGTCACGGCCATCTTCGATCCCGGCAGCGCCGGCTTCGGCACCGGCGCGGTGCTCGTCGCGCTTCTCGGCGCGCCCTTCCTGATCTGGCGCACGGTGATCGCGCAGACGACGCTGGGCTACCAGAAGGAAGGCCACATCACCGACCGCATCAACAAGGCGGTGGAGATGCTGGGGGCGGAGAAGGAGGTCAAGCGCGCGGGCGACGAGGAAACCGTCCCCAATATCGAGGTGCGCATGGGCGCGATCCTGTCGCTGGAGCGCATCGCGCAGGACTCGACGCGGTTTGATGCGGGCCGCGACCATGTGCGGGTGATGGAGATCCTCTGCGCCTATATCCGCGAGAACTCCAACGCGCAGACGCCCGAGGATTACCCGGAGCCGGATTGGGAGCCGCTGAAGGACGACGCCACCGAAGCGGAGCGCGACGCGCATGTTCAAGCCCGTGAAGAACGCTTCGGCGCGGCAATGGATTTATTTCGCAGCGCCAAGGCCCGGGAGTGGGCGAAGGGGCTGACGAAGCCGCGCGCGGACGTGCAACTCGCGCTGACGGTGATCGGCCGGCGCGGCGCCGATCAGCGCCGCGTCGAGGCCGCCTGGCCCGACCCGCCCACCGAGGCGACCGTCTGGCCGTTCGATCCCGACTTCACCCGCCTGCCCGACGACCCCGGCGACGCGGCGCTGAGCAAGGCGGAGCTGGACGCCTTCGAGGCGGACATGGCGCGGTGGAAGCAGACGATCTCGCGCGAGAGATACCGTGGCTACCGGCTCGACCTGCGCGGCGCGAACCTGCAGCGCGCCGACATGGCGGCGAAGCGGCCCGACGGCGCGGACGCGGTGTTTTCCGGCGCCCGCCTCGAGGGCGCGCGGATGGAGGGGGCGGACCTCGTGGAGGCGCGGATGGAGGGGGCGGACCTCCGGGAGGCGCGGATGGAGGGGGCGGTCCTCGCGCTGGCGCGGATGGAGGGGGCGGTCCTCGGGGGCGCGCGGATGGAGGGGGCGGTCCTCGGGGGCGCGCGGATGGAGGGGGCGAACCTCGAGCATACGCGGATGGAGGAGGCGGACCTCCGGGAGGCGCGGATGGACGCCCGCACATCTCTGACGGCGGCTTCTCTTCGAGGTGCCGCCGCCAGAGATGCGAACTGGGAAAGTATCGATATCTCCGCCGAGCAGGTCAATTCAATCTTCGGTGATGCCAGCGTGACGCTGCCGGGCGGCGTGACCCCCGGCCACGCGGACTGGCCCGCGCACTGGCCGGTCTGGGCGTTGCCGTTCATCGACCCGGCGGGCGGCCCCGACTTCAGAACCGAATGGCGCAAATGGCAGGACGACCCGGCGGGCTACGTCCCGCCCCCGCCCGGCGACTGAGCGCGGGTCGGCTTGGCGGCGGGTGGGTTCTGTGCGATAGGGCGGGGTCGCACGGGCCGAGCGGGGCGCCATGGCATTGCCCATCGAGACGCAGGCGAAATACTGGGGCATCGCGGCGGCGGTGTTTCTCGCGGTGCTGTGGCTTCTGGGCGACATGCTGTTGCC
>PUKW01000265.1 GCA_003550665.1 Paracoccaceae bacterium
GCCACGCTCACGGGCCCGGTCGGCACGTCGTCGCCCGGTCCGAGCGGCTTGTAGTGCATCGCGCAGGCCTCGGCGACGGCGGGGTCCAGCCCCTCGGCCTCGGCATAGTAGCGGCCCATCACGCCCTGAAGCTCGGGAAACTCGCCCACCATCGCGGATTGCAGATCGGCCTTGGCGACGCGCGCGGCCTGGTCGGCCAGCTCCGGATCGGCGCCCACGAGGGGCGCGATCTCGCGCGCCAGCGCGGCGATGCGGGCCACGCGATCGGCCTGGCTGCCGAGCCTGGCGTGGAAGGTCACCTGCGCCAGCCCCTCGGCCATCCCGGCGAGCCCCGCCTCGCGCACCACGCGCAGATCGTTGTCCCAAAAGAACGCCGCATCGGCCAGCCGCGCGGCGAGCACGCGCTGATTGCCCGCGAGGATCGTCGCGCCGCCATCCTCGGTCTCGCGGTTGGCGACGGTGACGAAATGCGTGATCTGCCCCGCCGCCGGATCACGCACCGAGAAGAATTTCTGATGCTCGCGCATCGAGGTCTGCAGCACCTCGGGCGGCAGATGCCGGAACTCGCCCCCGATCTCGCCCATCAGCACCACCGGCCACTCCACCATCCCGGTGACCTCCTCGAGCAGCCCCGCATCCTCGACGAGTTCGAGCCCGCGCGCGAAGGTCAGCGTGGCGGCCTCGGCGCGGATATGCTCGGCCCGCGCCTCGGGGTCGAGCAGCACATGCGCACGGCGCAGTTTCGCGGCGTAGTCGTCATGGCCCGTCACGCGCACCGGATCGGGCGCCATGAAGCGGTGCCCGCGCGTGGTGTCCCCCGCGGCGATCCCGTCCACTTCGAGCGGCACCACCCGCGCGCCGTCATGATCCGTCAGGATGCACAGGATCGCGTGCAGCGGGCGCACCCAGCGCAGGCTGCCGGACCCCCAACGCATCGATTTCGGCCAGGGAAAGTCGCGGATCGCCCCCTCGAGCACCTCGGCCACGATGTCGTCGGCGGGTCGGCCCGGATGGCTGATCTGCGCGGAGTAATACTGCCCCTTCTTGTCGTCCTTGACGCGCAGCTCCGCGCGGGTCAGCCCCGTGGAGCGCAGGAAGCCCTCAATCGCTGCCTCGGGCGCATCGACGCGCGGACCCTTGCGCGACTCGTGCCGCGCCGGGCTCTCGGCGGCGAGCCCCTCCACCGCGAGCGCGAGCCGGCGCGGCGTGGAGAAGGCCGTCGCCGACCCCAGGCTCAGCCCGCCCGCGCGCAGCCCCTCGGTGATGCGCCGCTGCAGATCGGCGCGCGCGCGCGGCTGCATCCTGGCGGGGATTTCCTCGCTGAAGAGTTCGATCAGAAGGTCCGGCATTCATATATCCTCGGGCGGCGGCGGGCATCCGGGCGGCGGCGGCAGCCCGTCATACACCGCCTCGCCGCAGCGGTTCATCTGGTGCCAGGCGAAGGCGCGGCCATCCGGGTAGACCGCCACGACCCGGTCGAAGCCGTATTCGATATTGGCCTCAGCGACATAGGCGCGCGCGGTGCCCGCATCGAGATCGTCGCCGATTTCGCGCGCATCGAAGCAGTCGAACCAGGACGGCGCGTTGAGCGGGGTGGGGTCGCGGTGGCGCAGCAGCGTCGCGGTTGGCGCGGCGAGGGTGAAGCAGGCGCGGTAGCGCAGCGGCGAGGTATCGGCGTCTATGCCGCGAAAATCGCGCACCGGCAGCGCCGCCGGGGCGCCCCCGAGCGGGGTCATCACGATCGTCTCCTGCGCGGGCAGCTCCTCGTAATAGGCATAGACCTGCAGCCAGTACATCGCCGCCCCGCCGATCAGCGCGGCGAGCACGATCCCCCCGGCAATGAGCTTGCCCGCGCTCACGTCGCCCCGCCCGCCTCGGTGCGCAGGAAGGCATCGGCGCATTGGCGCGCGAGGCCGCGCACCCGACCGATATAGGCCTGCCGCTCCGTCACCGAGATCACCCCGCGCGCATCGAGCAGGTTGAAGATGTGCGACGCCTTGATGCACTGATCATAGGCCGGATGCGCCATCACGATGCGCCGGCCCGCCGCGTCGCTGTCGGGCGCTTCCAGGATGCGCGCGCATTCGGCCTCGGCATCCTCGAAATGGCGCAGCAAGGCCGCCGTGTCGGCCACCTCGAAGTTCCAGCGCGAATATTCCCGCTCGGTCTGGCGGAACACGTCGCCATAGCTGAGCGGCTGCGCGGCGCCGGGGTCGTTGAAGGGCATCTCCATCACGTGATCGGCGCCGAGCACATACATCGCCAGCCGCTCGAGCCCGTAGGTCAGCTCGCCCGAGACCGGGTGGCAGTCATGCCCGCCGACCTGCTGGAAATAGGTGAACTGCGACACCTCCATGCCGTCGCACCACACCTCCCAGCCGAGGCCCCACGCACCCAGCGTGGGGCTTTCCCAGTCATCCTCGACAAAGCGGATGTCGTGGCGCGCATCGTCGATGCCGATGGCGCGCAGGCTGCCCAGATAGAGCTCCTGGAAATCCGGCGGCGAGGGCTTCACGATCACCTGGAACTGGTAATAATGCTGCAGCCGGTTGGGGTTGTCGCCGTAACGCCCGTCGGTGGGCCGGCGCGAGGGCTGGACATAGGCCGCCGCCCAGGGCCTTGGCCCGAGCGCGCGCAGGGTCGTGGCCGGGTGAAAGGTGCCCGCCCCGACCTCGAGGTCATAGGGCTGCAGAATCGCGCAGCCGTTCACTGCCCAGTAACCTTGCAGCCGCAGGATCAGCTCCTGAAAACTGCGGGGTTTCGCCGTCTGGTCCGCCATCCGAGCCCCTTGTTCGCGAAATGCCTGCATAGGCAAGGCATGCACAGGGGTCAACGGCGCAACAGGCGCGGATTTGGCGTGCATCGGGACGCGCGTCTGCTACGCTGCGGCGAGGACGGAAAACGACGGGGCGATGCGTTATGCGTATGAACTTTCGGGTTATTGTGACGATGATGACATGGGCCGGGCTCGGATGGGCGGCGCCAGCGGCCGCGCAGGAGTCGGTCTGGGTCCAGATCGAGGCGCAATCCACGATCGACGACGCGCGCGAGATGGCGCGCGAATACTCCGTGTTCCTCGAGGATGAGTCCGTCTACGGCTACCGGCTCGAGAGCGGCTGGTACGCGGTCGTGATCGGGCCATACCCGTCGCGCGACGATGCGAATGACGCGCGGCTGGCACTGCGGTCCGACAATCTGATCCCGCCCGACAGTTTCGCCACCGAAGGCGATGCCTTCGATGTGCGCTTCTGGCCGGCGGGACCGGCGGATGTCGCGCTGACCCCGTTCGACCCCAACATCGCGCCGTTGCCGGGGCCCAGCGAGCCGGATCCTGCCGGCGCGGCGACCGGGCGCGACGCGTTCGTCGATCTTGACGCGCTGCGGGCCGAACTCGCCCGCCGCGAGGCCGAGGCCGAGTCTGAGCCCGACGAGGCCGCTGACGAGTCGGAGCCGGCCGAAACCGCCGAGCCCGCGCCGGCGGATGCGCAGCCCGAGGCCGACGCGGCACCCGGGCCGACCGAGACCGCGGAGCCTGAGCCGGAGCCCGAGGAAACCGTGGCCGAGGCGCGCCAATCGGAGGCGCAGCTCGACCGGGGCGAACGTGAGGATCTTCAGGTCGCGCTGGAGTGGTTCGGTCATTACGACATGTCCATCGACGGTGCGATCGGCCCCGGCACCCGCGCCGCGATGAGCGCATGGCAGGAGGAGCGCGGCCACGACTCGACCGGGGTGCTGACGACCCGCCAGCGCGCCGAGCTGCTTGAGGCCGAAGCCAGCGAACGCGCGGCGCTGGGCCTCGAGACGGTGGAGCATGCCGACGCCGGCATCGAGATTCCCCTGCCTACCGCGATGGTGGCCGAGAACCGTATCGTGCCGCCCTTCGTGCATTACGACAGCGTGGATGACAGCGGCATGCGCGCCCTTCTGATCAGTCAGGAGGGCGGGCGGCCCACGCTGGAAGGGCTGTACGAGATCATGCAGACGCTCGAGGCCGTCCCGCTCGAGGGCGAGCGCGAGCTGCGCGGCGATGATTTCGTGATCACCGGCCGCAGCGATGAGCTGCGTGCAGAGATCCGCGCGCGGGTGACGGGCGGCGCGGTCAAGGGCTACGGCCTGATCTGGGAGCCGCACGCGGATGACTCGGCCGAGCGCGTCCTCGACGCGATGGAGTCCGGCTTCACGCCGCTTGATGGCACGCTTTCAAACGCGCATGACGAACCCAGCCTGCGCGCACATGACGACCTGGTCGCTGGCCTTCAGGTGCGCCGGCCGGAGCGGTCGCAATCGGGTTTCTATATCGACGCGTCCGGGCGGGTGCTGACGACGCTCGCCGCCGTGGATCAGTGCGAGCGTGTCACGATCGACGACAGCCACGAGGCCAGCGTCGTGCTGCGCGACGCGGCGCTCGGGATCGCGGTTCTCGAGACCGAGGGGCTCGCGCCCCCGGTACATGCCACCTTTGGCGCCGACGACCCGCGCCCGGGCGAAGAGGTGGCCGTGTCTGGGTTTTCCTTCGCGGATACGCTGTCGCGGCCGATCCTGACATATGGTCAGCTCGAAACGCTGTCAGGCCTGAATGGCGAAGAGGAACTTGTGCGGCTGTCGATCGATGTCGAGCGTGGTGATGCGGGGGGGCCGGTGTTTGACCGGTCGGGCTCGGTCATCGGCATGCTCCTGTCGCGCGACGAGGAAAGCGACCGGGTGTTGCCGCAGGATGTGAATTTCGCGGCGCGGGCGCCCGCGATCACCAGTTTTCTCAACGACTCGGGGCCAGGCGCCGAAACCGGCGCCCGTAATGACCGGCTCGCGCCGGCGCAGCTCAACGGGCTCGCCTCCGACATGACCGTGCTGGTGTCGTGCTGGTGATCAGTTCCGCCAGAACCGCGGCAGCAGCAGGATAAGCACGGAGATCAGTTCGAGCCGGCCGAGCAACATGGCGAGGATCATCACCCATTTCGCCGCGGGCGGGAACCCGTCCACGGCGCCGGTCGGGCCGACCTCGCTGCCGAAGGCGGGACCGATATTTCCGATCGCAGTCCAGGCGGCCGTGACCGCGGTGCGGGTTTCGAGCCCGGTCAGCGACAGGAGGACCGCGATCACGCAGAATGTCGCGAGAAACAGGAACAGGAAGGCGATCACCGCGTTGATGACATCCGGGCTGAGGGGGCGGCCCTCGAGGCGGACGGTGGTGACGCGGTTCGGGCTCAGGATGCGGCGCAGCTCGGTCTTGATCGCCTCGAACAGCACCAGGTAGCGAAACACCTTCACCGAGCAGCCCGTCGAGGCGGTACAGGCCCCGATGAACCCCGCCACCAGCACCACGACGAGCGGAAACGCCCCCCAACTCGCGACATCCGCGGAGCCGTATCCCGTGCCCGAGAACAGCGAGACGACGTTGAAGGCGCTTTGCCGGATGTTGAGCTCGATCGCGGGGGCGTCGGTAAAGGCCCGGTAAAGAGCCACAAGAGCGACCGCATAGAGCACCCAGCGGACATAGGCGCGCACCTGCATGTCGCCCAAGAGGGGCCGTGCGCTGCCGCGGACGAGTTGCACGTAGCGGATGAAGGGCAATCCGGAGGCGATCATGAACAGCACCGCCACATACTCCGCCGGCCCCGCGAATTTCGCGAATGACGCGTCGGATGTGGAAAAGCCTCCGGTGGCGATGGTGGTCAGGGCGTGGTTGACGGCGTCCAGCCCGCCCATGCCGACCGCCATGTAGGCCGCCGCGCAGAGCACGGTCAGCCCAATATAGATGTAGAGCAGCGCGGAGGAGATATCGAGGGCGCGCGGCAGGATCTTGCCCAGCGTGTCGAAGCCCTCGGCCTGGAAATACTGCATCCCGCCGACCTTCATCACCGGCAGGAAGACGAGCGCGACGATGATGATGCCGAGCCCGCCGAGCCATTGCAGGATGGAGCGCCACATCAGCGTCCCCGC
>PUKW01000184.1 GCA_003550665.1 Paracoccaceae bacterium
GAGATCCACCCCCCGGCTTACGACGTGGATTACAAGACCTCCGTGGTGCGCTCGCCGGGCCAGCCGCTCCTGTCGATGGAGTCGACGACCTCGGAGGAAACCGGCCCGGTATTCGGCCACGACCTGATCGGCAAGTGGGACAACAACCTCATCCTCAACTACACGCAGGGCGAGGCGCCAGCGGTGGGCGAGCGCATCCTCGTGCATGGCCGCGTGCTCGACGAGAACGCACGCCCGGTGCCCGGCACGCTCGTTGAGGCCTGGCAGGCCAATGCCGGCGGGCGCTACCGGCATGTCAAGGACGGCTATCTCGCCCCGCTCGACCCCAGTTTCGGCGGCTGCGGGCGCACCCTGACGGACGAGAACGGCTACTACGAATTCCTCACCATCCGCCCCGGCGCCTATCCGTGGCCCAACCGCGCCAATGACTGGCGCCCGATGCATATCCACTTCTCGATCTTCGGGGCGAGCTTCGGCCAGCGGCTCATCACTCAGATGTATTTCGAGGGCGACCCGCTGATCGAGCGCTGCCCGATCGTCGCCACGATCAAGGATCGCAGCCAGATCGAGCGGCTCGTCGCTCCGCTCGACATGGCGAAGGCGCGCCCGCTCGATTTCCTCGCCTACAAGTTCGACATCGTGCTGCGCGGCCGCCGCCAGACCATGTTCGAGAACAAGCCGGAGGGCATGTGATGGTCCAGAAGCTCGACACCCTGCAGGAAACCCCGTCGCAGACTGCGGGCCCCTACGTCCATATCGGTTGCATTCCGAGTTTCGCCGGGCTCGAGGGGATCTATCCCGAGGATCTCGGCAAGCGCGCCATCGAGGACGGCGCGTCGGGCGAGATCATCACCATCACCGGCTCGGTGTATGACGGCACCGGCTGGGCGCTGCGCGACGCGATGATCGAAAGCTGGCAGCCCGACGCGGCCGGCAGGTTCCCCGGCCAGCCCGGCGCCGATCCCAAGGTGAACGGCTTTTGCCGCTTCGCCGCCGACGGTGAGACCGGCGCGTTCACCCTGCGCACCGTCAAGCCCGGCCCCGTGCCCGCCCGCGGCGGCGGCATGCAGGCGCCGCACATTTCGCTGTGGATTACCGCGCGCGGCATCAATACCGGGCTGCAGACCCGGATCTACTTCGACGACGCGGACAATGCCGGCGACCCGATCCTGTCGCGCATCGAGCAGGCGCACCGCCGCGACACGCTCATCGCCAGGCGCACCGGCGCCGGTTCCTATTGCTTCGACATCCGCCTGCAAGGCGACGGCGAGACGGTGTTTCTCGATCTCTAAGCCGACGCGGGGGCCGGCCGGTCGCCATCCGTCCCCCGCGCCTCTCGCCCTTGCCCGCGGCGGCGGGTATGATTGCCGCAGCATGATCCAATTCGCGGAGACGACATGACCAATCCCTGCATCCTGGCCGTGGCCATCACCGGCTCGCTGCCGACGAAGGCCAACAACCCCGCCGTCCCCATCACCGTGAGCGAACAGGTCGAGAGCACCCATGAGGCCTTCGAGGCCGGGGCGAGCATCGTGCACGCCCATGTGCGCAACGACGACGAAACGCCGAGCTCCGATCCGGAGAAATTCGCCCGGCTCAAGGAAGGCGTCGAGAAACACTGCCCCGGCATGATTACCCAGTTCTCCACCGGCGGGCGCTCGGGGGCCGGAAAGGCGCGCGGCGGGATGCTGCCGCTCAAGCCCGACATGGCGTCGCTGGCGGTGGGTTCCAACAACTTTCCCGGCCGCGTCTACGAGAACCCGCCCGAGATGGTAGACTGGCTCGCCGCCGAGATGCGCACCCACGGCGTCAAGCCCGAGGTCGAGGCCTTCGATCTGTCGCACATCTTCCAGGCCGTGCAGATGGTGCGCGACGGCCGGCTCGACGGGCCGCTCTATGTGCAGTTCGTGATGGGGGTGAAGAACGCGATGCCCGCCGACCGCCCGGTCTTCGATTTCTACATCGAGACGCTGAAGCGCCTCGCCCCGGACGCGCTTTGGTGCGGCGCCGGAATCGGCGCCAATCAGCACACGCTCAATGAATGGTCCATCGCCGCGGGCGGGCACACCCGCGCGGGGCTCGAGGACAATGTCCGCCTCGATCGCGACACCCTCGCGCCGTCGAATGCCGCGCTCATCCGCCGCGCCGCCGAGCTGTGCGCGAAACACGACCGCCCCGTCGCCACCCCGGCGCAGGCGCGCGCGATCCTCGGCCTGCGGGAGGCCTGATGCCGGCCTGTCCGCTCGACAGCGCGATCTATCGCGAACTGCTCGGCGACGGGGAAATCGCGGGCCTGTTCACCGACAACGCCGAGCTGCGCGCGATGCTCCTGGTGGAGGGCGCGCTCGCCGAGGCGCAGGCCGCGCAGGGCATCATCCCCGCCGAAAGCGCCGCCGTGATCGCGCGCGCGGCCCGCGAGGTGCAGCTCGACCCGGCCGCCCTCGCCGACGCGACAGCGCGCAACGCCGTACCCGTCCCCGCCCTCGTCGCCGCCTTTCGCGACGCGCTCGCGGCGCCAGAGCACGCGCAATACATCCATTGGGGCGCCACCAGCCAGGACATCATGGATACCGGGCTCATGCTGCGCTTGCGCCGGGTGCTCGAGATCCTCGCGGCGCGCCTCGACGCGACGCTGCTGGCCCTCGCCGCGCTCGCCGAGACCCATGCCGAGCTGCCCATGGCCGCGCGCACCTATGGACAGGTCGCCACCCCGACGAGCTTCGGCGCCGTCGCGGCGGGGTGGGGCCGGCCCCTGATCGCGCTGCGCACGCGTCTCGACGGGCTGCGCCCGCGGCTCCTGCAGGTCAGCCTCGGCGGCGCGGCCGGCACGCTCTCGGCCATGGGACCGAAGGGGCCGGCGGTGCGCAGCGCTCTTGCCGAGGGTCTGGGCCTCGGCGATCCGCGGGCAAGCTGGCACAGCGAGCGCGCCGGGATTGCCGAGCTCTCCGGCTGGCTAACCGCGCTCATCGTCGCGCTCGGGCGCATCGGCGAAGATCTCGTGCTGATGACGCAGTCGGGCATCGGCGAGGTGCAGCTCGCCGCGGGCGGCGGCTCCTCGACGATGCCGCAAAAGGCGAACCCGGTGGAGCCCTCGCTGCTGGTGGCGCTGGCGCGCCAGGGCGTCGGCCTCGACGCCAATCTGCAGGCCGCCGCCCTGCACCGCCAGCAGCGCGACGCCACCGCCTGGATGGTTGAGTGGCTCAGCCTGCCGCAGCTTTGCCAGATCGCCGGCCGCGCGCTGGGCGTCGCCGAGGGCCTCGCCGGCGGGCTCGAACCGGTGCCCGCGCGCATGGCGGCCGGTCTCGATGACGGGCTCGGCCTGATCCATGCCGAGGCGCTGACCTTCGCGCTGGCGCGCGACATGCCGCGTCCCGAGGCGCAATCCGCCGTCACCGCGCTGTGCCGCGAAGCCCAGCAGAGCGGCACACCGCTTGCCGCGCTCGCCGCCGACCGCTGGCCCGGCCGCGACTGGGGCGCCCTGCTCACCCCCGCCGCCCAGCTCGGCACCGCGCCCGACGACGCGCGCGTCTTCGCCAGCGCCGCGCGCGCCTGAGGATCGCACCCCCGCCGCAACGGGCGGCGGGGCCCCATCCCAGGGGGATGGGGAGAGAGGACGTGCGCCGACAGGCGCGCCGCGTGATCAGAAGGGAGCGCTCACTCGCGCCATTCGTGCCGCTGCCGCGCCTCGGCCCCGAACAGCACCGGGGCCGACGCATCACCCGACGCCACCGAGGCCACATGCCACCAGAGCCGGGCGAGTTCGTCATCCATCAGGTTGCCGTCGCGCAGCACCCCCTCGGTCGCGATCTCCTGTCCGAGCCCCGTCTCGATCACGACCTCGATGAAGGGTTGCGCGAAATCCACGCCCTCGCGCGCTTCCGGGCCGTTCCACCGCCCACTCTCGGCATCGAGCAACCAGCTCTGCGCCAGCAGCATCTCCATCACCGCCGCGGGGCTGTGCGCCCCGTCGCGCAGCGTCTCGAAGACGCGGTCATCCGGCGCGGCAAGACCGTCGATTTCGCTCCAGTCCTGCGGGACCGCCCCGGCGGCCGGCTCGAGCGACAGGCAATCGATATCGAGGCAGCGCGCCTCCTCGGCGTCCGCATCGCCGAACTCGGCGCGCGAGACGGCGTTGGGGTTCGATACCACGCGCTGGATCGGTGAGGAGACGATGCGCCAGGAGACATGCGGCCCCGCGCCGAAATCCGAAGCGGGCGGCACCGTGACATCCTCGTCGGCGCTGCGAACCAGCTCGGCGTGATGTGCCGGGCCGAGATTGAAGCGGTCGATCTGCAGGAAACTGACCGTCACCGGGGCCGCACCCGGCGGGTTCGGCATCCGCTCGGCGCCGTAGCGGAGCCGGTAGCGCGCATGCGGCAGGACCCCCTCATGCGCCTCGAGAAGCAGGATCGCCTGCAGCGGCGGTGGGAGCTCCTGCGCCGCGCGGAAGGCCTCCTGGTCCTCGGCCCCGAGATCGGCCACGAGGTCACTCGCGATGCCGGTATCGAGCGGCTCGTAGCCCGCGCCCGCGACATATTCCTGCGCGATCGCTTCACGGTCCATGTCCTCGAAGGCCGCGTCGGCGGCGTCATGCATCGGCTCGAGATAACGGCTGTTCACCCAGCCCTCGCCGCCGGGCAGATCGTCGCGACGCACCTTCCACCAGGCACTGTCATTGACCAGCTCATACGCATCCTCGCCGTGCGCCACCTCGATCCCCTCGGCATCCGGCTTGAAACTGCCGATGATCGTGCTGTCGGGCACCCCGGCGCGGTCGCGGATATTGAGCACGTCGCCATCCGCCACCCCGGTGACGCGGTGATAGAGCGTGTCATCCGGCGCGCTTGGCGGCGTGGCGATCTCCAGATCGACACCGCGCGCTGTCGCCGTGGCCGGTTCCTCGGGTGCATCGGGCGCCGCCTCCTCGAACGCGCCCGATTGCAGCGCGGCGACGGCGGCGAGGGCATCGGACCTCTCCAGAAGCCCCTCCTGCATGAATTCGAGCACGATATCGACGGCGAGCTCGCCATGCGGGGCGAGGTCACGCAGGGTCTGCGCGCGCTCGGCCTCCGTGGCGCCGTCGAGCCCGGCGACAAGACCGATCACCTCGCGCTCGGCATCGGCGGCGGCGGGCGACGCGGCGAGGACGCCGAGCGCGAGCGCCGCGAGCCCCCGCGCCGCGGGCGTCATTCGACCACCAGCGGGACCGTCGCGAGCACCTCGCCGCTGTCGGAAGCGCGGTAGCGGATCTCGTACTCGCCTGCGGATGACGGCGCGAAGAGTTGCGCCGGGCTCCCCTGCGAGGCGCGCGCATCCTGCAGCGCATCGTCATCGGCGCTCGCGCCCGCCTCGACGATCTCGATGAGATCCTCGTAACGCCCCGGCCCGGTGAAGGCGATCTCGACGACGCCCCCGGTGGCCACGGGGTCGTCCACCTCGAGGGTGACATCCGCGCCGCCGACCGTGATCGGGATCGCGGCGAGGGTGCGGTCCGAGTCGTTGATGACGTAGCGGATCTCGTAGTCGCCCTCATCCTCGGGGGCGGTGAGTGTGACCGGCCCATCACCCACGCGGCTCGAGGCGCTGCGGCCGTCGCCCGAGTCGCCCTCGGGCGCGTCGGGCTCGACGATTGCGATGAAGTCGTTGCGGTTGACCGGGCCCTCCCAGTCGACCTCGAAATCCGCCCCGGGCAGCACCGTGTCGGGCGCGTCCAGCGTGGCCTCCACCGGCGTGAGCCGCAGCTCCTGCGATGCGAGCACCCGATCGCTGTCATTGATGACATAGCGCACCTCGTAGTTGCCGAGCGCATCGGGCGCCTGGATCTCGACCGGCGCGCCGTCTTCGGAGACCCGCGACGAGGCGCGGCGGTGATGACCCGACGTGCCCTCGGGGGCGCCCGCCTCGACGATCACGATGAAATCGTTGCGGTTGA
>PUKW01000111.1 GCA_003550665.1 Paracoccaceae bacterium
GCGGCCGCAACGCGATCGCGCGGCGCAGGTAGCGACGCGCGAAGCGGTTCTTCGCCGCGCGGCGAAGATTGCTGCTGACGGTGGAGAAATGCTCGGCCAGTACTTCCTTATCGTCAATACGCCGGCGGATGCGCCCCACGATCCTTACGAAACTGAATACGCTGTGAAAGGAATTGCGCGAGATGCTGCCCTCCGAGGTGGTCACGAGCGCCAGGGGCTCGTCGAGAAAGCCGATTGGCCCCTGTTCGCTCAGCCGGATGAAGAAATCCCAGTCCTCGTTGTTGCGCAGTCGCGCGTCGAAGCCGCCCGCCGCCTCGAAGGCCGTGCGCCGGATCAGCGTGGTCTGCGGGCCAATAACGTTGCCGCGCAGCAGTCGCGCATGCAGATCGCCGCCGGCGAAGGGCTCGAGCGGGTCGGGCACGCACAGCACCCGGCGTGGGCCGTAGCGCAGCCGCTCCGGGCGCGCATCGCTGCGTCGGTCGCGGCCATAGTCAATCTTGGTGCAGAACACGGCGACATACTCGTCCGGCAACGACGCCAGCATCGTCGCCTGGCGTGCGAGCTTGCCGGGCATCCAGTCGTCGTCACTGTCCTGAAAGGCGATCAGCGCCCCCTGCGCGGCCGCAACGCCGGTGTTGCGCGCCGCGCCCGCGCCGCGATTGACGTCATGGCGGATTAGCCGGATGCGCGGATCCCCGCGCGCCGCGATCATCGCGGCGGTGCCGTCGGTGGAGGCGTCGTCCACTACGATCACCTCGAGCGGCGCGAGGGTCTGGGCGAGCACCCCGTCGAGCGCGCGGCCGAGCGTCTCGGCGCGGTTATGGGTGGGGATGACAACGCTGATCGACAGGTCCGTGCTCATGCATCCCCCGCACTCGTGCCGCGCAGTCGCCGCGCGACCGCGCGTAGCAGCTCGATATGGCGAAGGATCGCGAGATAGCCGCGCAGCGACTTTCGCAAGAGCCGGTCCGGTGCGCCGCTGATATAGCGCCCCGGCGCAGTCGACCGACATACCAGCGCGGCGAAAGCCCGGCGCAGACGGCCGTTCTGGCTCGTGCGTGCATCGCTTATGAAAAGGCCGTCGTGGGCTCGGACCATCCAGAATCGCCCCACCGGCCGGCCCTGGTGGCACACGAGAACATGCCCGCCGCCCTCGCCTTCGTCGAGCCGGAGGGGCGCGGCGGGCCCGGTGACCTCGATCTCGTGCATCGCGTAAGGGGGGTAGATCTCGTCGGATTGCCACATGGCTCAGGCCTCGCCAGGGATTTCATCGAGATAAAGTTGCGCATAGACGCCGCCAGCGCGCGCGAGCTCGGCCGGCTCATCGTCCTGCACCACACGGCCATCATCGATGACGACGACGCGGTCAGCCGTTTCGATCGTTTCGCGGCGATGGGCGATGACGATCACGGCGCGGCCACTGCGCCCGGACTCGATCGCGTTGCGCAGGGCGCGTTCGGTGGGTCGGTCGATCGCATTGGTTGCCTCGTCAAGGATCAGCACGTCGGGCTGGCGCAGGATCGCGCGCGCAAGCGCGATGCGCTGACGCTGCCCTTGCGACAGGCGCACGCCGTGATCGCCGATACGGGTATCGTAATCGTCGGGCAGATCGGCGATGAAGCCATCGGCCTGGGCGATGCGCGCGGCCTCGCGGATTGCGGCGTCGTCGGCCTCGAGATCGCCGTAACCGATATTGTCGCGGATCGTGGCGTTGAACAGGAAGGCGTTCTGCTCGACGAAGGCGATGCGGCGATGCCAGCTCTCGGGGCTGAGATGGTCGAGCGGGGTGCCGTCGATCAGCACGCGCCCGCTCTCGGGGGCGATGAAGCGCAGCAGGATCGCCACCAGCGTCGACTTTCCCGCGCCCGAATACCCTGCCACCGCTGTGACCGTGCCGAACGGAAAGCTGCAGGAGACATCGTGCAGCGCCGGACGCTCGGCATTGGGGTAGCGTGCTGAAACCCCGTCAAACACCACGCCGCCCTGCAGCCCGTCGAAGCGTTGCCCTGTTTCCGCCAGGGGCGCGGTGTCGCCGCGCAGGCTGTCGAGCGCGGTCTCTATCGTGGTGACGGAGGCGTCCATGCTGCGCAGCTGCGTGCGTGCCTGCAGGATGTTCGAGATGCGCGGCTGCATCCGGTAGGCGATGGCGAGAAACCCGACCAGCACCGAGAAGGGATCGCCGCGCAGGATCGCGATCACGAGGATCACCCCCACCATCGCCACCGTCATCACCTGGGTGATCGGCCCGACCAGGCCCGACAGGATTTGCATGCGGATGAAGATGTCGCGCACCCGGCCCGAGCTCGCATCGAAGCGCGCGCGCTCGTGGGCCTCGCGTCCGAAGCCGCGGATCACCCGCAGGCCGCCGAGCGCGTCCCATACATGCGCCATGAAGGCCTGATTGGCGGTCACGGCCTGTGCGCCGAGCCCGCGCACCGCGCGCGTGGCCAGATGCACCACCAGCGCCATCACCGCCGTCATCGTCAGCAGCACCAGCGTGTAGAACGGTGAGAGCAGAAACAGAAAGGCCAGCAACACGGCGCTGGCCACCGTCTGCACCACCACCGAAATGATGAGAAACAGGGCGTCGCAGACGCGCCATGTCTCGGTCGCGAGATTGTTGACGAGTGTGCCCGCAGGCAGGTTCTCGATCGCGCTGAGCGGCCGGCGCAGCGCCGTCTCGAACACCCCGGTGCGCAGCCGGTGTGCAAAGCGCATCGCCAGAATCGTCGAGACCACGAGATTGACATAGGCGACAAGGATACCGAGGATGAAAAAGCCGATCACCAGCGCGACGATATGCACCCCGCCCAGGCCGACATGCCCGTCGAGCCACCCCAGCAACGGCCCGATCACTGGGATCGACGGGTCTATACCTTGGCCTGTGGCGATATGCACGAGCGGGATGAGAAAGGACAGCCCCACGCCCTCGAACGCCGCCGAGACGAGCCCCAGAAAGATGACGAGTGCCGCTGCGCGGCGCTCCGGACCGGCGAGCGCGATGACGCGCCGGGCCGTGGTAATCTCGTCGATCCGCAATGACTTCATCATGCACTCACTCATCCCGCCGGCCGGACGGCGGAGTATCGGGCAGTCGAAATTCTCTATGCCTATTGGCCCGGCCGCCCATCTCATGAGTTATACTATGACAAAGACGCTGCGTCGAGGTAGACATGGCCGCGCTGGCGTTTGATCCTCGTACTCTCCGGAAGGAAGCGTTCATGGGCTCTTCCCGGCACGCTGATGGTGATCGAAGCATGCACACCGACGAACTGGTCTCGGTTATCGTTCCCGCCTACAACGCCGCGCGCACCCTCGGCGACACGCTCGACAGCATCCGCCGTCAGACGCATCCCCATCTCGAGATCATCGTCGTTGATGACGGTTCGCGCGACCGCACCGCCGCCGTCGCCGAGGCCCATGCCGCCGAGGACGAACGCATCCGGCTGGTACGGCAGGAGAATGGCGGTGTCGCCCGGGCCCGAAACGCCGGTGCCGCCGCCAGCCGCGGCGCCTATATCGCGCCGGTTGACGCCGATGATCTGTGGCATCCTGACAAGATCGCGCGCCAGCTTACGGCGCTGCGCGCCGCCGGGCCCGGGGCGGGCTACGCCTATACCTATTTTCGCCGCATTGACGCTGACGGGCGGGTCATCCACAGCGCCGGACACCGCATCGAGGGGGCGGCGTTCCTGCGGTCGATCCTGCTCAACTTCGTCGGCAATGGCAGCGCGCTCCTGATCCAACGCGCGGCCTTCGAGTCGGTCGGCGGCTACGATCCGGCACTGCACGACGCCGGGCTGCAGGGCTGCGAGGACTATCTGCTGCAGATGCGGATCGCGCGGCACTGGCGCGTGGTCTGCGTGGCTGAATACCTCACCGGCTACCGCACCGTGGAGGGAGCGATGTCGGCCGACCGGCTGCGTATGGCGCACTCGCAATGCGCGGCCTTCGATACGCTCGCGCGCCAAGAGCCTGATGCGCCGGCCGAGCTTCTGGCCGCGGCGCGCGCGCTGACGCTCGCGCAGATCGGGGTGCGGCTCGGTATACGCCTGCAGCGCGGGGCACGAGGGGTGCTGGGTGCGGCTATCGCCAACGATGCGCACACCGCCGCCCGTATCATCGCGCGCGAGGCGATACGCGATGCGCGCGGCATCATCGCGCGCCGCGTCGCGCGTCTCTTCCCGCGGCCGGCCCGGTTCCGGCCGCGCTTCGCCGATCTTGCCCCCGATCAACGCCCTCATACCTCCGATCCACCGCCGCTCGCCGGACACATCGCCGCGCTCGCCGTGCATGAAGAGACCTTCTTCACGCCGACCGCAGGGCGGACGGCTTGCCTGCCCCGCGCTTCCGCTCCCGGCTGATCGTCAGAAAGGACCTCTATGCACCCAACCAATCGCGGACCCGTTCTCGTTACCGGCGGCGCGGGTTACGTCGGCAGTCATGCCTGCAAGGCGCTGGCCGCGGCCGGCTATACGCCCGTCACCTACGACAATCTCTCGATCGGCAATCGGTGGGCGGTGCAGTGGGGTCCGCTCGAGCGCGGCGACATCCTGGACGTCGCGCGGCTGCACGAGGTGATGCGCGCCTACCGGCCCGTTGGGGTGCTGCACTTCGCGGCGCTCGCGCTCGTGGGCGAGTCGATGACGCAGCCGGGGCTCTATTACCGCACCAACGTCACCGGCGCGCTGACGCTCCTCGACGCCTGCCGCATCCATGACGTGGACGCCTTCGTTTTCTCCTCGACCTGCGCGATCTACGGCACTCCCGAGACCATGCCCATCCGCGAGGACAGCCCGGCGCGGCCCATCAACCCCTACGGGGCCTCCAAGCTCATGGTCGAGCGTATCCTCGACGATTACGACATGGCGCACGGGCTGCGCCATGTCGCGCTCCGGTATTTCAACGCCGCCGGCGCCGACCCGGAGGGCGAGATCGGCGAGGCGCGCGACGTGGAGACGCATCTCGTCCCGCTGGCGATGGAGGCGCTAATGGAGCGGCATCCCCCGCTGCAGATCTTCGGGACCGACTATGCCACCCGCGACGGCACCGCGGTGCGCGACTACATCCATGTCGCCGATCTGGCTGTTGCCCATGTGCGCGCGCTAGACGGTTTGCTCGCAGGCGGGCCCTCGCTCAAGCTCAATCTGGGCACCGGGCGCGGCCACTCGGTGCGCGAGGTGCTCAACACCTGCGCGCGCGCGGCCGGGCGCGAGGTCCCGCACGCGACCGGTC
Organism: Paracoccaceae bacterium; assembly: GCA_003550665.1. Taxonomy (GTDB): domain Bacteria; phylum Pseudomonadota; class Alphaproteobacteria; order Rhodobacterales; family Rhodobacteraceae; genus Alkalilacustris. Next base: position 5,236 of record PUKW01000111.1, read on the forward strand.
CGCGCCGGCCGGGCGATCCGCCCGAGCTGGTGGCCGATCCGGCCGCGGCGCTGGAGATTCTGGGCGGCGACCTGCTCGCCCATTCGCAACTCGACACCATCATCGATACGGCCTGGGCCTGGCACGCGGCCGCGCATGGCCGCGCCGCCGCCACGCGCGCATAGGAGGGAAACACATGCAACGCAGCGACACCGTTTCCAAGCGCGTCCTCGTCACCGGCGGGGCGGGCTTTCTGGGCAGCCATCTTTGTGAGCGTCTCGTGGCGCGCGGCGACGAAGTTCTGTGCCTGGACAACTACTTTACCGGGCGCCGGGCAAATGTCGCACATCTGCTCGATTATCCCAATTTCGAGTTGATGCGACACGACGTGACCTTTCCGCTCTACGTTGAGGTGGACGAGATCTACAACCTCGCCTGTCCGGCTTCGCCGATCCACTATCAGCGCGACCCGGTGCAGACCACGAAGACCTCGGTGAGCGGCGCGATCAACATGCTGGGGCTGGCCAAGCGCACCGGGGCGCGGATGCTGCAGGCCTCGACCTCGGAAGTCTACGGCGACCCGGAAATCCACCCGCAGACCGAGGCGTACTGGGGCAACGTCAACCCGATCGGGCCGCGCTCGTGCTATGACGAGGGCAAGCGCTGCGCCGAGACGCTGTGCTTCGACTATCGCCGCCAGCACGGCATGCC
>PUKW01000003.1 GCA_003550665.1 Paracoccaceae bacterium
CGAAGAGTGGTCCGGCGCAGCATAGCCGCGGGCGCGGCGCTCGGCCACTGCCCGCAACGCGGGCGCGCAGCGGATAGACAGGGTTCATCCTATCTGGCAAACGGTTGTGGGAAACCGTTATCCTGCTGTCAGCAATCTGTCACACGCGAGAGGTATCGTTGCGCCGGGGGCAGGACCGGCAAGCCGTGCGCCGAGGGGCGCGCGGGTGCGGAACAGGCGGAGGACGGTCGGATGAAGCATTCGACGATGGCTGGTGTCGCCGACGCCACCGGTAAGGTGCCGGTGCGGTTCCGGCGCTGGCAGTCCGGAGAGGGACGGCTGACGAAGATGGAGAGCCGAGCCTGCGCGGCCCTGCTGGAGGCGTTGCCGGAGCCGGTGCTTCTGGTAGGTGCCGAGAACCGCATCCTGATGGCCAACCCGGCAGCGGCCGATCTGCTTGGCGAGGGGCTGGAGGGCCGCCCCGTGCTGTCGGTGATCCGGCAACCGGATGCAGTGGCGGCGGTGGAACGGGCGCTGGCCCCGGGGCCGGGTGCGGGGCCGGGTGCGGGAGAGGGCGCGGGGGCCCGACACGAGGCGCGCTTCGTGCTCACGACCCCCGCCGCCGAGACGACGTTCCGCATGGTCGCGCATCGGCTGGACCCGGCCGTCGGCCTCGAGGGGGTGCTGATCAGCTTCCTCGACGTCTCCCACATCGAGGAGGCCGAGCAGATGCGCCGCGACTTCATCGCCAATGTCAGCCACGAGCTGCGCTCGCCGCTGACGGTGCTGGCGGGCTTCATCGAGACACTTCAGGGCACCGCGCGCGACGACTCCGCCGCCCGCGAGCGTTTCCTCGCGATCATGGCGGACGAGGCGCAACGGATGAACCGGCTGGTCGCCGATCTTCTGTCGCTGTCGAAGGTCGAGGCCAACGAACGCATCCGCCCGCGCGAGACGGTGGTGCTGGCCGAGGCTGTACGGGCGACCCTGGCCGCGCTACGCCCGCAGATCGAGCAGTTCGACATCGCGCTGTCCCTCGAGGACGGTATCGGCGAGGCCGCGCTTCTGGGCGACCGCGACCAGCTGGTGCAGGTGTTCCACAATCTCGTCGAGAACGCGATCAAGTATGGCGGGCCGGGTGCCCGGGTCGGTGTGGCGCTGCACTCCCATGACCGCTGGCCGGGGATGCCCGGAGAGGTGCTGACGGTCGCTGTGACCGACAGTGGCGAGGGGATCGACCCGATCCACCTGCCGCGGCTGACCGAACGCTTCTATCGGGTCGACAACCACCGCTCGCGGCAGATGGGCGGCACCGGGCTGGGGCTCGCCATCGTCAAGCACATCGTCAACAGGCACCGCGGCCGGCTCAGCGTGGAAAGCCGGCGCGGACAGGGCAGCACTTTCATGGTAATCCTGCCGCGCACATGAGCGGCTGTCACGAAACCGACATGTGCGGCGGCTAGACGACCACGGTACCCGGCGCGCCGGGACGACCATGGTAGGAATTCCAAGGGCAGGGCTTTCGCATGCGGACCCCACATATCACCTCGGCCTTCGATCAGGACATCGACCGGCTCTATTCGCTGGTGCTGACCATGGGCGGGCTGGTCGAGCAGGCGATTGCGGAGGCCGCGGTATCGCTGGAGAAGCGCGACGACGAGCGCGCGGCACAGGTGGTGCAGGCCGACCGCGAGATCGACGAGCTGGAGCAGCAGATCAACGAGGCGGTGGTGCGCGCGATCGCGCTGCGCCAGCCGCAGGCCGACGATCTGCGCGCCATCGTCACTGTGATGAAGATCTCCGGCGATCTGGAGCGGCTGGGCGACTATGCCAAGAACATGGCAAAGCGCGTGCCGGTGCTGGCCCGCAACCCTGGCGTTGACGGGGCCGGGGCGGCGCTGCGCCGGCAGGCCAAGCTGGTCAGGCTGATGGTCAAGGATGCGCTGGACGCCTTCGCCAGGGGCGATGTGGAGAAGGCCCGCGACGTGATCCTGCGCGATCTGGAAGTGGACCAGATGACCAATGCGCTGTTCCGCGAGTTCCTGACCCACATGATGGAGGATCCGCGCGCGATCACGCCCTGCATGCATTTCCTCTTCATCGCCAAGAACCTGGAGCGTATGGGCGATCATGTCACCGAGATCTGCGAGCAGATCGTCTATCTGGAGACCGGCGAGCGCACCGAGGACCGGCCCAAGGGGGACATCACGCCCCAGATGGCGCTGACGCCGGAGCAGGGCGGGGCCTGATCCATGGGCGAGATCTCCATGCCGCTGGTGCTGGTCGTCGATGACGAGCCCGCGCAGCGCGCGATGCTGAGCTACAACATCGAGGCGCAGGGCTATCGCACCGTCATGGCCGGGGACGGCGAGGAGGCGCTGGTGGTCGCCGACGAGCAGCGCCCCGACATCATCCTGCTCGACTGGATGCTGCCGCGGCTGTCCGGAATCGAGGTCTGCCGCCAGCTGAAGGCCCGCGCCGTCACCCGCGACATTCCGGTGATCATGGTCTCGGCGCGCAGCGAGGAGGAGGACCGCGTACGCGGCCTCGACACCGGCGCCGACGACTACATCACCAAGCCCTACGCGGTGAGCGAGCTGATCGCACGGCTCCGCGCCAATCTGCGCCGGGTGCGGCCCTCGGCCGTCGGGCAGGTGCTGGAGGTGGGCGATCTGAAGCTCGACGCCGAGGCGCACAAGGTGTTCCGCAGCGGCCAGGAGTTGCGGCTCGGGCCCACCGAGTTCCGGATGCTCACCACCTTCATGGAGAAGCCCGGCCGGGTGTGGAGCCGCGAGCAGCTGCTCGACCGGGTCTGGGGTCGCGACATCTATGTCGACAGCCGAACGGTGGACGTGCACATCGGCCGGCTGCGCAAGGCGCTGATGGCGCGGGGAGGCGAGAACCCCATCCGCACCGTGCGCGGCGCGGGCTACGCGCTGGGCTAGGCAGGGCGTTCGGCCGCGGGCCGGCGCCGGGCGGCGTCAGGCGCGGGCAAGGGCGCCGAAGATCGCATCGGCGTGCTCGGCGAGATAGATGCGAAGCCAGGGCGTGAAGCGGGCGGGATCGCGGGTGACCTCGTCGCGCAGCCGGGGCAGGGGCACCCATCGCACCGCCATCACCTCGTCGGGGTTCGGGGTGACCGGCAGGTCGGGGCCGGCCTCGGCTGTGAAGATGTCGACGAGCTCGTGCTCGATCAGCCCGGCGCCGACCTCGGCGCGGTACTCCACCCTGTCGCGGGGATCGAGCGCGAGGCCGGTGATGCCCAGCTCCTCGCGCAGCCGGCGGCGCGCGCAGTCCTCCGCCGCCTCGCCCCAGTGCGGATGGGTGCAGCAGGTGTTCGCCCAGAGCCCCGGCGTGTGGTACTTGCCGAGCGCGCGCTGCTGGATCAGCACGCGATCCCCGTTCATCACGAAGACCGAGATCGCCTTGTGGCGCAGGCCCTGAAGATGGGCCTCCAGCTTCTCCACCGGGGTCAGCATGCCGTTCACCCAGGCCGGGATCATCTCGCTCATGCGTAGGTCGGTCGGACGAGGCCGCTGAGGTGCAACAGGTTCTTGATGCCGATCTTGATATGGGCGAGCGGCCGGGCGTTGACCAGCTTCTTGTTCATGTAGGCCTCGAAGGTCAGCCGCTGCACGTCGATGTCGTGGCAGAGCGAGACGAACCGCTCGCGGCGTTCGTCCGACTTGTAATAGGCGTCCTGCATCGCGCCGAGGATCTTGAACACGCTGCCATGTTCCTTGAGGAACATCTTGCGGGCAAGCTGCAGGTCCTTCACCCGGCCCGAGGCGAGGCACGCTTGCACCGCCGTCGCCGCCGCCCGGCCGCAGGCCATGGCGTAATAGATCCCCTCGCCCGAGGACGGCGCGACCACGCCCGCGGCATCGCCGGCCAGCACCACGTCGCGGCCGTTGTCCCAGCGGTCGAGCGGCTTCAGCGGGATCGGCGCGCCCTCGCGCCGGATCGTCTCGCAGCCCGCCAGCCCCGAATTGGCGCGCAGAGCGGCGGTGCAGGCCTTGAGATCCACACCGTCCTTGCCGGTGCCCATGCCGACCGAGCAGGACTTGCCGTGCGGGAACACCCAGCCATAGAAATCGGGCGAGATCGCGCCGTCATAGACCACGTCGCAGCGGCGCGGGTCATACTCGCCCACCGGCTTGGTGCCGCCCTCGGGGGGCGTGATGATCTCGTGATAGGCGATGACATAGGGGATGGTGTCGCCGCCGGGCACCTCCTGCCGGCCCACGTTCGAGCGCGCACCGTCGGCACCGATGACGAGCTTCGTCGCGAGGCTGCGTTCCTCGCCGCTGGCCTTGTCACGATAGACGACACGGGGACCGGTCTCATCGCGGTCGATCCGCACGAAAGTCCCGGTGTGGCGGTCGGCGCCGGCCTGCGCGGCGCGCACCCGCAGGAACTCGTCGAAATGCTCGCGGTCGACCATGCCGACGAAGCCGCCCTCGATGGGGATGTCCACCTTGCGGCCGGTGGGCGAGATCATCCTGGCCGTGTTGATCTTCGCCACCAGTTGCGCGTCCGGGATGTGGAAATCCGCGATCAGCCGGGGCGGGATCGCGCCCCCGCAGGGCTTGATGCGGCCGGCGCGGTCGATCAGCGCCACGCGCTTGCCGGCGCGGGCGAGATCCTCGGCCGCGGTGGCCCCGCAGGGCCCCCCGCCGACGACGATGACGTCATAGCTGGTCATGGCGGTCATTGGGGTCATGGCATTCATGGGGTCACTCTCCCGGAACGAGGCCCGCACGGGCAGGTGGGCGGCGGCCTTCCATCACCTTGAGCGCCACGAGCGCGCTGGCGAGGAACAGGGCCGCCTCGACTGAAAAGACGGTGCCGAAGGCGCTGGCATCATTGCCCAGTGCCTTGCGCATGATGTCGGCGAGTGCCGCGCCGAAGAGCCCGCCGAAGCCGGCGGCGATGGCCTGCGCCGCGCCCCAGAGCCCCATGCGGGTGCCCTCGCGCCGCGCGCGGCCCTGACCGGCGAGCTGCATCATCGCGCCGATGGCGGCGACGGCGAACATGCCGTTGAAGAACCCCAGCGTGATCACCGCGGGCACCAGCATCGGCTTAAGCCCGGCCGAGGCGATCAGCGTGATGGTGGCGAGCGTCGCCGCCGAGCCGAGGCAGCCCGCGATCACCCAGGAGCGCAGCGCGCCGATCCGGAGGCCGGTTGCGGCCACCCCGACCAGCACCATCCCGAGGAAGACGCCGCCGTTCTGGGCGCCCGACATCGAGGTGGTCTGGCCCGGTGTCATCTGGAAGACGAGGCCCGCGAAGGGCTCCATGATCAGTTCCTGCATGAAATAGGCGGTCATCGACAGGAACACGAAGAAGGTGAAGTTGCGCGCCGCGCGCTCGGCCCAGATCTCGCGCAGCCCGTCGAGGAAGCGCATCGGCTCGGCCACCGGCGCGGCCTGCACGCCGGCGCGCCGCTCGATCCCCCAGATCGCGAGGCAGGTGACGAGGAAGGCACCGCTCGTCACGCAGGCGACGATCGCCAGCATCCGCTCGTGGCTGTAGGGGTCGAGCACCTGGCCCACGGCGATCGCGGTGACCGCGATGCCGAAGATCATCATCAGCCAGGTGATCGAGGCCGCCGCGGGCCGCCGGCGCTCGGCCGTGGCGGTGGCCATCAGAGCCAGAAGCGAGGTGCCCGAAGCGCCCACCCCCATGCCGATCATCGCATAGGCGAGCACCGACAGCAGGAGCCCTGTCCAGAAGGACGCTTCCAGCAGCGGGATGGCGAAGGCCGCCAGCATCGCGCCCACGGCCAGCATGCCCATGCCGATGATCACCCAGCGGGTGCGGTTGCCGCAGGTGTCGGAGCGATAGCCCCAGTTCGGCCGGGTGATCTGGATGCCGTAGTGGAAGGCCACCAGCGCGCCGGGCAGCACCGCCGGCAGCGCCAGTTCCACCACCATCAGCC
>PUKW01000200.1 GCA_003550665.1 Paracoccaceae bacterium
CGCGTCGGAGAGAAGCGAGTCCTGATTGGCCTTGAGGGTGAGGCACCAGTCGCCGCCCTGCGCATTGATCGCGTCAACCGTGCGCCGATTGCAATGCAGCGCATCCGCGGTCACGACCTTGCCCTTGAGCGCGATCAGCCCGAGGGCTTCGAGCGCCGCCTCCAGTTCCGTGCCGCGATCAGCCGGCACGCTGGCGAGGGTCAGGCGCAGCCGGGACGCGTAGGCCGACACCATCATGCGGGTGTTCACACTCTGCCCCTTGCCGCGCGCGCCGCGCAGCGACTTGCCGTCCGACGCGACCACATCGCCGTCGGCCAGGAGCGCCTCGACATGTGCGAAGACCTGCCCGAAGGCGGCGTCGAGCGCGCCGGGGTCGATCATGCGAAACACCGTCGAGAAGGTGTCATGCGACGGGATCGCGTGCCTGAGCTTGAGGAGCTCCCTGAAGATATGGGTTTTTGCGCGCCCGAAGGAGGACATCTCCGCACAGCTCGTGGCGCCGCACAGCACCGCAACGAAGGCGACCACGAGCAACTCGCCAAGCTCGTGGCGCGCGTTCTCGGCGCGGGGATCGGGGATGTGGTCGAAGGCCGTGAGGAAGGTGTTCATGATGGCGGCAGGCTTCCGAAGCTGAATCCGCCATCAGAGTCGACCTCGCGCCCGCAAGCAACACCCCGCCGTCAGACCCTCGATCCCAACTGCGATTCCCCTGATGCTCAAAGAGCGCAAGACCGCTCCCCAATTCGGGCAACATGCTCTCGGGACCCCGCCGATCAGCTTGCATCGTCGCAAGTCCCACGGATCGCGATTTCTGGCGCCGGATGCCGCGCTCAGTTGTTCGCGGTCAGCGGGTCGATCGCCTGCGGGACCTCGGTGATCGATGTGATCGGGATGCCGGACAGCTCCGAGTGCTTGCGGATCGCCTCCTCGGTATCTGCGATGTAGACGCAGAAGGTCTTGTCAGCGGCGACATAGCTGTGCTGCCACTGGATGTTCGGGCCGATCTGCCCCAGCGCCTGGTTCGCGCGCGCCGCCCCGCACAGCTGCGTCACCGACATCTGGCCGATCCCCGGGATCTCGCGCTCGCTGATGAACCGTTTCATCTGTGCCATGGGATTGTTCTTTCGTGGACCGGGCGCCAAGCATGCACCCTGCGCGTCCAAGTGCCCAATCAGGAAATTTTCCACTCGCTAAAGATCTTCTCTATTTTTGGCGATAATATTGCGCAAGATGGTAGAATTCCTTTCGCGTCATGCCCCGCAACACCCATCTGAATGCCCTGCAGGCGCTGGACATGGCAATCTGCGAAGGCTCGTGTCATGCGCGTCCGGGCTCAAACCAGCGCGATCTCGATTTGCTCCAGCGGCAGGCCGGCGAAGCGCGCCTGCCATCTCTCGCCAGGGCCTGCGGGCAGTGCGCGTGTGAGCGTGCCGGTGGTCACGATCTCGCCCTCCTTCAGCGGCGCCGCATCCGGCACGCGGGCGACGAGCTCCGCGAGATGACCGAGCGCGACGAGAGGCCCGCCGCCGAGGACGTTTCGTGCATGGCGCTCATCGGCCAGCGCGCCATTGCGATGAACCGTCGTCTCGAACCCTTCGAGGGCCGCGATCCAGTCCGTCCGGTCGGCGGCGGAAATCTCCTTTATCGGTCCGTGCAGGAACGCGCCATGCAGCCCGAAGGCCGCGACGGTATCCGGCCCGTCGAACTTCCAGCCGGGGAAAATCGACTGCACCAGCTCGAAGCCTGCGCAGACGCCGGACACGCAGGCCATCAAGTAATCGGGCGCCATCCCGGGCTTGGGCGCGGCCGCGAGGCGGAAGGCGATCTCGGGCTCGATGCGCGGCTCCAAGAGTTCTGCCGTGGCGAAGGAACCGCCGAGCGGCCGCACTGTGCTGTCATACATCGGCCCGAAGATCGGGGCCGAGACGTTGAACTCGTCCCAGATCGTCCGGTTGGTAAAGCCGATCTTCCGCCCCACCGGGCGCTCGCCGCGCTGCGCGCGGGCTGCTTCGATCCGCGCGCCCAGACGATAGGCCCGCTCCATCGACAACCCGCCCGGCCGCGAGGTCAGAAGCGGGATCTGCCGATGCGCCGCGCGCGCACGCAGAAGTTCATCAACAAGCTCGGCATCATCCGGCACGGCGTTTTCCTGTCTGCGCGAGGGCTCCTGGCTCATCGGCCCTCATCCCGCCGAACTCTGGCAGGCCATCTGCCGGTCGGCAAGGCACGGGCGCCCCCCGGGGCGCGATCGGTCGTTCACCGCGTCGTCTTGGTCCGGGAGCGGATCGCTTGCCCCCTCCGGGACGGTTCGTTACAGCGCGCTTTGCCTGCGTTTCACTCCGTCCGGCCGCGCAGGCTTGCGATCAGATCCTCCTCGACGTTCAGAACCCGGTCCGCCGCATCGAGCACCTTGTCGTCAGGCAGGACCGGCTCGAGCGGGATGCCGTCGCTCAGGACATGGACGATGCTTCGCAGGGCTTCGATGCGGGCATGGCGCTTGTCGTTGGCCGGGATCACCCGCCACGGCGCCGCCTCGGTCGAGGTGCGCGCGAACATCTCGTCCGTCGCCTCGATATAGGCGTCCCACTTCGCGCGGTTGCGGAAGTCCTCGTAGGTGAGCTTCCAGCGCTTCAGCGGATCACGCAGGCGCTCCTCGAACCGGTCGAGTTGCACGTCAGGCGTGATGTGGAGGAACAGCTTGACGAGGCGCGTGCCGTCACCGAGCAGCATGCGCTCGAAGTCGCGGATCTCGTCATAGGCCATGCGCCACCGGCGCTCGGGCGTCAGCGCCTCGACGCGCTCGACGAGGACGCGCCCGCACCAGGACCGGTCAAACACCGCGATGGCGCCGTTGGGCGGCAGCCGTTCCATGAAGCGCAGCAGGTAGTGCCGGTCCCGGTAGTAGTCGCCGGGCGCACCGATCGGCCAGACCTTGAAGCTGCGCGGATCGAGCGGCGCCGACATGCGCCGGATCAGGCCGCCCTTGCCCGCCGCATCCCAGCCCTCGAGGACGATCACCGCCTTGTGGCCGGAGGACAGATAGGCCTGCTGGATCGCCTTGAGGCCGCGCTGCAGCTCCTTCAACGCGGCGTTATAGGGCTTCATGCCCAGCCGCGCGGACATGTCGGTTGCGCCAAGGCGCGGCGGATCGCCGGGGCAGGAGGTCATGGCGCGATTGGATCAAGTTCGGCGGGCAAAGGCAATCGGGTGTCGCATGTGGGCTCTGTCCGGGCGCGGGATGCGGCGGACCGGGTCCTGGTTTGCCGTCGTCACGTTGGAAGTCCGGAAACGGGCCCGGCAGCTTGCTGCGCGTGCTTCAGGGCCCGGCCCGCCGCGCCTTCGGGCGAATCTCGGCGGTGGACTCCTAGCGCCCCAGCGCCGCGGCCACCGCGCTGATCTGCGCCTTTAGGTCGATCGGGCACTGGGCGAGCACCTCGAAATCGCGGTCCTCGAACACGTCCCGGTCGGGATGGGCGGCGCGCCGGGCCTCCAGCGCGGCGTCGCGCGCGTGCAGCAGCGTCTCGATCTGCGGGCGGTAGAGCCGCAGCATCGCCGTGATCCAGCGATTGACCGGCCAGGACGGGTAGGCGTGATCGATCTCGAAGCGGTCCATCATCGCCGCGACCTGCGCGGCGGGGAACCACGTCTCGCCGGTGACCCAGCGATTGGTCATGAAAAGCCCCAGCGGCTGGCCCTTCTTGTCCATCGAGATCGCGACGATATGGGCGAGCGCCTTCTCGCCGGACGGCCAGTCACGCTCTGCGGCCTCGGGGGCGGGGGTGGCGTCCTCGGGCATGCCCTTGCCGCGCAGGAAGGTGTGGAAATGGCCGTGCTCGTTGCCGCGATGGGCGTGGTAATAGTATTGCGCGTGGCTGTCGCGGTCATAGACGTCGCCCTTGGGGTAGTGGTTGTTCTTGTAGAAGGTTCCCTGCTCACGCAGCACCTCGCCCACGAGGTTGAGCCCGCCCTTGCGCAGCACCCGGTGACATTCTAGCACCTCCGCGCCCGCCCGGCGCATCGTCTCGAGCTGGCTGCGCGGCAGGGTGGCAAGATCCGGTGTGTCGATCGTCGTGCTGTCGCTCATCGTCGCTCCCTTCTGCCTCAGCCCCGCTCCAGCACCGCACGCCCGACGAGCGCGGCCGCGCCGCTGAGCACGAGGACGCTGCCGAACTGCCAGACCAGCACCATCAGCGCCGCATCGGTATCATGAAACAGCCGCAGCCCGAAATTGGCCAGTCCCGCCGCGGCGAGCCCGGCCAGAAACAGCATCGCCCGCGGCGCGAGCGGCACGCCCCGGCGCAGCATCGCCACCAGCACGAGCGCGGGGACGATCCCGATCACCACGATGTAGCCCAGGCAGGCCGGCTCCGGCGTCAGCCGCAACCCGTCCGCGCCGGCCCGCATCCAGTCCGCGATGCAGCCCAGACCCAGCGTGCCCGCCCAGACCGCACCCGGCAGCGCCGGGAGGAGCGCGAGCCGCCGGTCCATGCCCGGGGTGGCGAGCACGAGCGCGGCGAAGGCGGCGGTGATCGCGGTGGCCAGGGCCGCGCCCTGTTCGATGAGAAAGCGCGCCTCGCCGAGTCGCGCGGCCAGATCGTCGCGCGGACCCATTGCGGCCACCGCAAGCGCCAGCACCGGCAGCGCCAGCGCCAGCCACAGCGCCACACGCTGATGCGGCGGCGCCAGCGGGCGCACCGGATCCGCCTCGCGGCTCAGCCGGTCGATCAGCACCTCGGTCCTGTCGCTCATTGCGAGCCTCCAATCATGGTGCGCAGCCGGTGCGCGGCCCGGTGCAGCGACACCTTGAGCGCCGTCGCGCTCGAGCCGCTTTCGCGCGCCGCCTCCTCGAGCGGAAGCTGACGCAGCCGCAGGAGCTGCACCGCCTCGCGCTGTGCCCGCGGCAGCTCGCGCATCGCGTCGCGCAGGGCAAGCCCGTCCACCACCCTGTCTGAATGATCTTTCGCTGCGCGCGCCCCGAAGGTTTCATCATGGGTGGCATGGGCGCGGGCGCCGTCGCGCCGTCGCGTCTCGCGGCGCAGGTGATCGGCGAGCCGATACCGCGCGATCGCCATCAGCCAGGGGATGAAGGGCCGTGCCGGATCGTAGCTCGCCCGCGCGCCATGCACCGAAAGCAGCGTCTCCTGCACGATGTCCTCGATGTCCTCGGCCGTCAGCCAGGGCGCGCGCATCCGGATCGCGCGGCGCAGGAGCCTCGATACCTGGCCGAGAAGGTCGCGGTAAGCGGCGCTGTCACCCGCCTGCGCGGCGGCCATCAGCGTGCCGAGCGCATCGGGGTCAGGGCCGTTTCCGTCGCTGTCCGGCTCGCCCATGATCGCACGCCTCGTTTCGATTTTCGCAGCGACTGTAACCTTCGCCGTCCGGTTCGGGAAATAACACACGGGTGAGACGCATCGCGTCAACCCGCTGCACCCGGCGCGCGCCGGGTGCGCGCTGAAACGGCCGGACACCGGCGAGGATACATCAGGGAGATGACCCATGAAAACAGGATCACGCAGCTTCTGGATGCGCACGGCGAGCCCGCTTGCCATCGGGGCCGGGGCGATCACGCTAGCCCTCGTCGCGCCGGTGCCCGCCGCCGGTGACCAGGTCGCCGAAGTTCCCGCGGCCGTCGAGGCGCAGGACGGCGCCTTCGAGATCGCCTGTGCCGCCTGTGACCCCTGCGCGCCGGAGGCGGCGTGCGATCCGTGTGCGCCTGCCGCATGCGACCCATGTGCACCCGAGGCCGCGTGCGACCCGTGTGCGCCGGCGGCCTGCGACCCGTGCGCCGCGTGCGATCCCTGCGCGGCCTGTGACCCCTGTGCCGCGGCTTGCGGCCCGGACACGGAATGCAACGTCCCGCGTCTGCAGGAGGCGGCCTGCGACCCCTGCGCGCCGGA
>PUKW01000137.1 GCA_003550665.1 Paracoccaceae bacterium
GACGCGCTTCGTGCAGATCAACCATTCGCGCAGCACCGGGCGCGGCACGATCCGCGGGCTGCATTTCCAGCGCCCGCCGCATGGCGAGGTCAAGCTGATGCGCGCGGTGCGCGGCGCGATCTTCGACGTGATCGTGGATCTGCGCGCGGACTCGCCCGCCTTCGGCCGCTGGGAGGGCTTCGAGCTCACCGCCGAGGCCGGCACGATGCTCTATGTGCCCGAGGGCTTCGCGCATGGTTTCCAGACGCTCACCGATGAGGTCGAGGTGACCTACCCGGTCTCGGCGCCCTATACGCCCGGCGCCGAGGGCGGGCTGCGCTGGAACGACCCGGCGCTCGCCATCGACTGGCCGCTGCCCGTTGGCACGGTGTCGGACAAGGACGCGGCCTGGCCGGATCTCGATCTCGCCGCGGGCGGGCCGCTCGGGCATGTCACACCTGCGCAGGGCGGCGCCAGTTGAGCTTGGCGTCGATCTGGCCGGTGTCGCGCAGATGGGCGAGCTCCTTGAGCCGGGTGAAGGGCGCATACTCGAACATCTCCTGCGTCAGCCCGACATGCTCGAAGACGGCACGCAGCTCCTGCGCACCGCGCTCGGCGGTCCAGTTGGTGCGAAATTCGGGCATGTGCTCGCGGATCTTGGCAAAGGAGACGCGGTAGCTGCGCGTGTCGCCGCCCGAGGAGCCCACGGTGAGTTCGCAGCCCGGAAAGGTCCGCGCCACGATCTCGGCGATCTCGCGGATGCGGTAATTCTCGCTGTCGGCGCCGACATTGAAGGCCTCGCCGGCGACGGCGTCGCGATCGGCGGTGAGCGCACAGAGCATCGCCTGGCAGATATCGTCGATATGCACGATCGGCCGCCAGGGCGCGCCGTCCGAGGTCATGCGGATCTCGCCGACGGTGTGGGCAAAGCCGCACAGATTGTTGAGCACGAGATCAAAACGCTGGCGCGGGCTGGCGCCGTAGGCGGTGGCGTTGCGCATGAAGACGGGGGCGAAGGTCTCGTCCTGCAGCTCCCTGAGCCCCTCCTCGACGAGAATCTTGCAGCGCGCATAGGCGGTCTGCGGGGCGAGCTCGGAGGTTTCGGTGCGCATCTCGTCGCCGCCGGCGCCGTATGTCGAGCAGGACGAGGCCTGGATGAAGCGCTTCACCCCGGCCTCGCGCGCCATGCGCCCGAGCCCGACCGAGCCCTCGTGATTGATCGCCATGGTCAGGCCGGGGTCGTTCGCGCCGATCGGGTCGTTGGACAGCTCGGCGAGATGGATGACGGCATCGAAGCCGCGCAGATCCTCCACGGTGATCGCGCGCTGGTCCTTCGTCAGGATCATCGGCCGCGCGCGCCCGTCATTGTAGAGCCAGCCGCGGCGATAGAAGCCGGTATCGAGCCCCACCACCTCGTGGCCCGCCTCGATGAGCTTGGGGGCCATGATCGCGCCGATGTAACCGTCGGCCCCGGTGAGGAATACCTTCATGCGCTCACTTCTTCACTGCGCCGCGGCGCGGGGTTGCCAGATCTTCCAGGGCGCGTCGCCCGCCTCGGCCATCTTCTGCAGAACCTGCTTGTCGCGCAGCGTGTCCATGTTCTGCCAGAAGCCACGATGGTGATAGACGGCAAGCTCGCCGCGCTCCACGAGCCGGTGCAGCGGCTCCTGCTCCCAGACCGTGTCGTCGCCGTCCACGAGATCGATCACACCGGGCTCGCAGACGAAGAAGCCGCCATTGATGAGATGCCCGTCGCGCGAACTCTTCTCGCGAAAGCCGCGCACGCGGGTGCTGTCGGGGTCGAGATCGAGCGCGCCGAAACGGCCGGGCTGCTGCACGGCGGTCACCGTGGCCATGGTGCCCTCGCGGCGGTGAAAATCGATCAGCGCGGTGATGTCGATGTCGCTGACGCCGTCGCCATAGGTCAGGCAGAAGGTCTCGTCGCCGATATAATCGCGCACCCGCGCGAGCCGCCCGCCCGTCATCGTCTCGAGCCCGGTATCGGCGAGGGTGACGCGCCAGGGTTCGGCGGCGGCGCGCTCGACCTCGACGGTGTTGGTGGCCAGATCGATCGTGAAATCGCCCGAGCGGTGATACAGATTGAGGAAGTAATCCTTGATCAGGTGGCCCTTGTAGCCGCAGCAGATCACGAAATCCGTCAGCCCGTGGGCGGCGTAGATCTTCATGATGTGCCACAGGATCGGCATCGAGTCGATCTCGACCAGCGGCTTGGGGACGATGCTCGTTTCCTCGCTGATTCGGGTGCCATATCCGCCGGCGAATATAACGACTTTCATATGCTCAATCTTTTGCTGTGAGAGCGAATCCCCTGTTCGCGGCAAGCTACCACGAGATCTGCCGCTTCCAAATATTTCTTTTCTTATTCCAGTTACTTGTTGGTTCGCACAATGCGATTCCGGGCCGCCGGACAAGCAACCGGGACGTGTGCGCCCGAAGCGGTCAGCGCCCCGGTCAAGCTTTTGCTTCGCTCGCCGCTTTGGCGGTGTCACCCGGCACCGCAAGCGTGCGTTCGAAAAGATCCAGCCATTGCCACCCGATGATATCGAGGGTGTGGCTGCGGCTGATATCGTCCAGCGCCTGACGCGAGAGCCGCGTGCGCAGCGCCGGATTGCGCAGCCGGTCGATATTGTCGCGAAATTCCGCTGCGTCGCCGAACAGCAGCCCGTTCTCGTCATGCCGGATCACGCTGCGATAGGCAGGGTGGTCCTGGGCGACCACGGGTATCCCCGCCGCCATGCACATGACCACCCGGTTGGATGACTTGATCGCGTTATAATCCCGGTCCGGCAGTGGCAGAACGGAGAAAGCATAGTCTTCGAAGATCTTCGGGAAATCCTCGAGCCGCCACCAGCGCGTCGCCTCGGGGTGGTTCGAGATCGTATCGATCTGCGCGACGGGGCCGGATTGCTGCTCCACCTCCTGCATGAAGGTCCGGAATTCCTCGAAGTTGAACGTGCTGCCGACCCACACCCCGCGAAACGGGCGATGCTCTTCGGGAGTGGCGCTGCGTGACCAGGAGATGCCGAATTCCGCCGGATCCTCGATCACGACGGGGTCGCGCCCGGTCTGCTGCGCGATGTCCCGCGCCATCCCCTGCGACGGGCAGACGAACACATCCACCTGCGGGGCGAAGTCGTAGCCATCACGCTTGTCACAGTCCACGAAGACGACGCGGCTGCCGAGCCGGCGCGCGAGCGCCATCAGGAGCTTGGCGTTGCGTCCAGCGACCTTCTGAAACACGACCAGATGCGGGCGCAGCCATATCAGCCGCAGGATCGCGTCCAGCAGGCGGCGCCGGGAGATCTCGCTGGAATAATGCGCCGGGGGGCGGTGCAGGATATCGGCGCGCCAGCCCGTCCGGGCATTCATCCAATCGATGATCAGGTAGCCCTGCAACCGCGCACTCGCAACCGTGCGTGGCCCCAGCAGGACCCAGCCAACACGTTTCATCCGGCATCCCCCATCTGGCATATCCGCCCCGGCCACTGTGGTCCGGACTGGCGGGCCGAGCAAGCTGTTCGGGCCGAACCGGCGCCGTCACCCTGCGCAGGCATCGCCGCAGCGCTCCCCGTCAGCGCGACGCCGCGCGCCGGATCCGGCGCAACCGGTGGCGCAGCTTCTCGAGCGGTGCGTCAGCAAGCCATTGCCGTCCCGTGAGCACCACGCGCATCCCGACCGGGGCCACCGCGCGGCTGAGCTCGGGCCAGGGCCGCGCGGGCCGCGCCTTCCCGGCAAGCCTGCCGAGCAGGTCGCCCCAGCGATAGGGTTGATGCAGCGGCACCGTATCGAGGTTGTTCTTGCCGACTCCAACCCGGATCCGGTTCAGCGCACGGCTCCAGGCCGGTTCGGGATCCGCAAGGGCTTCGCGCATCAGCCCGTCGAGAAGCAGCGCGGGTTCGCGCGGCCCCGCCCCGGCGCAGGCCGCGTCGAGCCGGGCAGCGAACGCCTGCGCCTGCCGGGCGAGCTGCTCTTCCTGATGCCGGGCGTGCGGATCCGCATCGGCACAGACCGGCTGCGCCCGCTCCTGCGCGTCGAGCGCGTAACGCTGCACCGCGCCGTGCGGCGCGCCGCTCAGGACATGCTCGAGAAGGACAGTGCGCCCGACGATCGCGCGCACGCCGGTCTGATGGCTCCAATCGGCCCCGGCCGCGTGGAATAGCGCCTCCACGGGGCCGGTTTCGGCCGGGCTGTAGGGCTGGCGCGACATCCCGAGATAGAGACCCCGCGTGACGATGCGCGGCGCGCGGTGGCGCAGAAGCGCGCCCAACAGTCTCTGCGTCGTCAACTGCCAGCCCAGATCGACGATCGCGAAGCGTTCCGGCTCGAAGAGCTTCTCAGCCTCGAAATAGGCGAGCGCGGCATCGCGGCGCGTCTTCGCGGTGGCGGCGATCTGCGTGCTCAGCGGCGGGCGGCACAGCCGCGCCATGAGCTCGGCCTCCTGCTCGGATGTAAGCTCACCCTCCGGCCGCAGCGCTGCGGCGAGATCGGCGAGCGCGGGATGGCTGCGGTCGAGTTCGAGCTTGGCGAGGATCGTGTCGAGGTGGCGGCGCTCAAAGGGGCGGATCAGCCAGGGCATTTCCCCGGGCTGCGCGCGCACCACCGCGGGCAGGTAGAGCGCCTGGCGCGAGGCATAGAGATACCGGCACTCGATGCCGTCGAAAAGGCGCGGCATGGCCTGCGCCATGCGCCAGAGCCGGTAACAGTCGCGCGACATGAAATAGAGCCGCGCGATCCCGCCGGCGCGCGCGCGCCCGGCCAGCCAGCAGGCGAAGAGAAACAGGAACGGCCCGGAGAAGGCGGCCGTGAAATCGCCGGACGCTTCCTCGTCGGTTCCCAGGCCGTCGAGACGGAAGCGGCGCATCGCCCCGACGAGCCGCGACACGAAGAGCCCATCGCGCGGCGCGGCCGCGGCCAGCAGCGCGCGCTCGATCCGGGTCAGCCGGGTTGCAGTGACGCGCCGCGCCCGGATGCCGACGCGGCGCGCCATCGTCACATCGGCGCGCCAGTTATCGCCAAGATGCGTCATGCCCGACGCCGCAATACCCTCGCGCTCGAGTGCATGTCGAAACAGTGCGCCTGAGCGCGACTTGGTGACACCGATCTCGCCCGAGACATAAACATTCTCCCGCGTCGCCGGAAAACCGGCGGCGGCGAGGGCGGCGCGGATCGCCTCCGCGGGCAGGTAGCTGTCGGAGATGAACACGATGCGCGCACCCTCGGCGTCGAGCGCGCGCACCTCGTCCAGAACGACGCGGTTCGGGCCGAGCACGGCCGCCTCGGCGGCAAGCTCGGCGGCCATGCCCGCCTGCGGATCGACCCCCGGCAGCATTCCGGCGAGCACCTGCCAGATCTCGGCGAGGGTGACGTCCTCGGCCGTGCTGGCGCGCCGCGCCTCGGCCTGGGCCTGTTTGCGGCTACTGAAGAAAATGTGCCGGTAACCGGGGCCGAGCAATGGCTCGAGCTCCGCCGCGAGGTCTTCGGCCAGCGCGAAGAAAAGATCCGACGGCACCGCGAGGTCGCGCACGAGGCACGTGTCGAAGACATCGAAGGAATGGCATTGCGCGGTCACATGCACCCTCAGTCGATCAGCCGGCGCAGATACGCGCCGTAGGCCGACTTGCCCAGAAACCGCGCCCGCTCGGCCAGTGCGGCGGCGTCGATCCAGCCCCGGTCGAAGGCGATCTCCTCGGGGCAGCCCATCTGCATGCCCTGCCGGTCCTGCAGGGTGCGCACGAAATTGCCCGCATCCAGAAGGCTGCCATGGGTGCCGGTATCGAGCCAGGCATAGCCGCGCCCCATCGTCTCCACCCTGAGCGCCCCCTCGGCGAGATACATCTCCAGCAGGGTGGTGATCTCGAGCTCGCC
>PUKW01000203.1 GCA_003550665.1 Paracoccaceae bacterium
CTCCAACCGCCGCCGGATCTACCACCAGATGACGCTCTACGGCTTCCTCCTCGCCTTCGCGGCGACCTCCTCGGCCACGGTGCTGCATTACGGCTTCGGCATCGAGGCGCCCTATCCGCTCTTGTCGATCCCCAAGGCCTTCGGCATCCCCGGCGGGATCCTGCTTTGCGTGGGCACGGCGGGGCTCGCGCATCTCAAGCTTCGTGCCGCGCGCGAGCTCGGCGATGCGCGGGTCTGGGGCGGCGAGATGGGGTTCGTGGTGCTGCTGTTCTTCGTGTCCTTCTCCGGCCTCGCGCTCTGGGCGGTGACCGGCACCGCGCTGGTGGCGCCCCTGCTGGCGCTGCATCTCGGATCGGTCTTCGCCTTCTTCCTGCTGATGCCCTACTCCAAGATGGTGCACGGCTTCTTCCGCCTCGCCGCGCTGGTCCGCGACGCGCAGCTCAAGGCGTGAGGCCGCCCGCGCACCGCGCTCGACCGGCATGCCCGGTCCCGGCCGGGCGTGCCGCGCAAGGCTTGATCCCGCGCGCGCGGCTGGTCTAGCTGCTCTCGGGGCGTGCACCGCGCCGCAGCCGTGAGTGGATGATGACCGCACCGCGTTACACCATCGTCGCGATCGTTCAGGCCGGACGGCTGCAATACGAGGCGATCCTGCTGGCCGCGTCGCTCGCGCTGACCAATCCCGACGCGCGACCGCGCCTCGTGCTCGCCGAGCCGCAGCCGGGACCGCTCTGGCCCGAGGATCCGCGGGTCAGCGACCCCGCGCGCAGCCTGCTCGCCGAGCTCGGCGCGCAGTTCGTGCCATTCGAATCGCGCCACTTCGGCGCCGCCTATCCCTACGGCAACAAGATCGAGGCCCTCACCGCCCTGCCGCGCGGGGCCCCTTTCCTGTTTCTCGACACCGACACGCTGGTCACCGGGGCGCTGGAGCGGCTGCGCTTCGATTTCGATCGCCCCAGCGCATCCATGCGCCGCGAGGGCACATGGCCCGTGCCACCGCTCTACGGGCCGGGCTATGGCGGCATCTGGAAGGTGCTATACGACCGCTTCGGCCTCGATTTCGACTCCTCGCTTGATCCGGCGCAGCCGGACGAGCACTGGCGTCGCTATCTCTATTTCAATGCCGGATGGTTCTTCTACCGCTGCCCGCAGGAATTCGGCGCGCGGTTTCTCGACTACGCGCTGTCGATCCGCGACGACCCGCCCGACGCGCTTGCCAGCCAGTCCCTCGACCCGTGGCTCGACCAGGTCGCGCTGCCGCTGGTGATCCACGCGCTCGGCGGCGGGCGGCCGGGGCCCGGGCTCGACGGGCTCGACGGCGCGGTCACCTGCCACTACCGGCTGCTGCCGCTGCTCTATGCGCGCGAGGGCGATCGCGTCGTGGAGGTGCTCGAACAGGCGGCGGCGCCCAACCGGATCAAGAAGGTGCTCAAGGCGTATCAGCCGGCCCGCAAGATGATCTATCACGGACACGGCGCGCGCGTGCGCGCCCTGTTCGATCGCGACGACCTGCCGCGCAAGGAGCAACAGATCCGCAATCGCATCCGCCGCGAAAAGCTTTGGATCCGCTGAAACCGGGCCGTGCGATTCGCGCGCGCCGCCCGCCAACCTTCTGACGTTGCTGGATCAGGGAGCGCGGGACCGGCCCCCGCTCCTGCGCAACAGGCTCTGGCCTGCGGCGCGCGCGCGTGGCATGGTCGGTCCCGCGGCGGTTGCGCGGATGCATCGCACGAGCAGGGAGGCGGCATGCGCTCATCCCGAACGGCCTGTCCGGCACCCGAGCCGGGGACCCTCCTGCCTGCTCCGCTCGCAGCGGCGTGGCCCGGCGCGGCGCCGCATGTCACGATCCTGATGGCGACCCGCAACGGCGCGCGGTTCCTGGAGCCGCAGCTCGAGTCGATCGCCGCGCAGAGCCACGCGAACTGGTCGCTGCGCATCGGGGATGACGGCTCGGATGACGACACGCGCAGGATCATCGCCACCTTTCGCGCGCGGCACCCGACGCGTGATATCGAGCTGGTCGAGGGCCCGCGCCGCGGCGCGGCGGCGAATTTTCTCGCATTGCTGCGCCACGGCCCGCCGCCGAAGGCCCATGTCGCCTTCAGCGATCAGGACGATATATGGCTGTCGCACAAGCTGCGCCGGGCGCTCGGGCGCATGGCAGCGTATCCGCCCCAGCGCCCGGTGCTCTATGGCAGCCGCACCATAATCGCCGACGATCACGGCCGCGATCGGCGCACGTCCCGGCATCACAGGCGCCGGCTCGGCTTTGGCAACGCGCTTGTTCAGAACGTCATCGCCGGCAATACCGCGGTGCTAAACCCGGCCGCCGCGCGGCTGATGCACCGCGCGAGCGCCGGGGTCACGGTGCCGTTTCACGACTGGTGGCTCTACCTGATGGTGTCTGCGGCCGGCGGGACTGTGCTGCTGGACCCGCGCCCGGGGCTGCTCTATCGCCAGCACGGGCGCAACATGCTCGGCGCCAGCATCACGCCGCGCGACAAGGTCCTGCGCCTGCGGCGGCTCGCCTCACGGGATCTCGCGCGCTGGAATGCCGCCAATGTCGCTGCGCTCGACGCCAATGCCGCGTTGCTGACCCCCGAGGCGACGCGGCTGCTCGCGGCGTTCCTGGAGCTGCGCGATGCCTCGGGTCTGACGGCGCTCCGGCGGCTGCACCGGGCGGGGCTCTACCGCCAGAGCGGCCTCGAAATGCTCGTGCTCAACTGGGCGGCGCTACGCGGGCATTTCTGAGCGCGCGCAACTCTCACGTCTCGTCGTCCTTTTCGGCGACATCGGCCAGCTCGTCGAGGGAGACCGAATCGTCCTCGTCATCCTCGAGCAGATCGGCTTCGACCTCGTTCGTCGCGTCATCCTCGAGAAGCGGGTCCTCGGCCGGGGCCGGCGCCTTGGCGGCCTTGCTCTTGGCGGGGCTCGGCGTGCGCGCGCCGACAAAGCCCGTCTTCGACGCGCCGCTGTCGATCTCGACGACCTCGCCGGAATACGGGCTCACCACCGGGTCGCGATTCATGTCGTAAAAGCGTTTGCCCGTTGTCGGGCAACCCCGCTTCACGCCCCATTCTGGCTTGGGCATGGACATCTCCTTGGTGAGTCTGGTGACCTGAACGCCGCCGCCTGCCACGGCACGGCGGGCTTGTCAAAGTGTTTCGCGTTTGCGTGCTGCTTTTCGTCCCCCCGCGCGGCGCTGCGCATTTCGTCTCGCCGGCGCGGATTCGGGACATCATCGTGCTTTTGCCGGGCCGCATCGTCGCCTAGGGTCGGCGCATGACCAGCCAGCCGCGTTTCATCCATCTGCGCCTTCACTCGGAATACTCGTTGCTGGAGGGCGCGATCCCGCTGGCCGATCTTCCGGGGCTGTGCCGCAAGCATTCCATGCCCGCCGTCGCCGTGACCGACACGAACAACATGTTCGCCGCGCTCGAGTTTTCGGTCAAGCTCAGCGGCGCGGGCATCCAGCCCATACTCGGCTGCCAGCTCGATCTGGCCTTCGACAGCGCGCGCCCGGGCGATCGCGCGCCCGACCCCGCGCCGATCGTTCTGCTGGCGCAAAACGCGGCGGGTTATCGCAACCTGATGAAGCTCAATTCGTGCTTCTACCTGCGCGGCGACGGGGCGCCCGGTCATGTCACCTGCGCGGAAGTCGCTGCGCATGCCGACGGGCTCATTGCTCTTTCGGGCGGACCGGAGGGGCCGGCGGGGCGGCTCCTGCAGGCAGGGCAACGCGCGCAAGCCGAGACGCTCCTTCGCCGGCTGGCCGAGATCTTCCCCGACCGGCTCTATGTCGAGCTGCAGCGCCATCCCGGCGAGGCGGGGCGCTGCACCGAGGCCGAACGCGCGACGGAGCGGCCCTTCATCGAGATGGCCTATGCGATGGAGCTGCCGCTCGTGGCCACCAATGACGTGTATTTCCCCGACCCGGACATGCACGAGGCGCATGACGCGCTGTTGTGCATCAGCGAGGGCGCCTATGTCGATCAGCAGGCGCCGCGCCGGCGGCTGACCCCGGCGCATTCCTTCAAGTCGGGCGAGGAGATGGCGGCGCTGTTCGCCGATCTGCCCGAGGCGATCGAGAACACCGTCGAGATCGCGCGCCGCTGCGCCTTCATGGTCGAGACCTGCGATCCGATCCTGCCACGCTTCGCGGATGACGAGGTCGAGGAGCTGCGCCGGCAGGCGCGCGCGGGGCTTGAGGCGCGGCTCGAGGTCAACCCGCTCGCCGTCGAGCGCGCCGAATACGATGCGCGGCTCGATTACGAGCTAGGTGTCATCGAAGGGATGGGCTTTCCGGGCTATTTCCTGATCGTGGCCGATTTCATCCAGTGGGCCAAGGGCCGCGACATCCCGGTGGGTCCCGGGCGCGGCTCGGGGGCGGGCTCGCTCGTTGCGTGGGCGCTGACGATTACCGACCTCGATCCAATGCGCTACCAGCTTCTCTTCGAGCGGTTCCTGAACCCCGAGCGGGTCTCGATGCCGGATTTCGACATCGATTTCTGCATGGACCGGCGCGAGGAGGTCATCCATTACGTGCAGCAGAAATACGGCCGCGACCGCGTCGGCCAGATCATCACCTTCGGCGCGCTCCTGTCGAAAGCCGCCGTGCGCGATGTGGGCCGGGTGCTGCAACTGCCCTACGGACAGGTGGACAAGCTCTCGAAGATGATCCCGGTCGAGGGGGTCAAGCCGGTCTCGATCCGCAAGGCGCTCGCCGACGAGCCGCGGCTGCGCGAGGCGGCGAAATCCGAGGAGGTCGTCGAGCGGCTGCTCACCCACGCCCAGCGCGTCGAGGGGCTGTTGCGCAACGCCTCCACCCATGCCGCCGGCGTCGTGATCGGGGACCGGCCGCTCGACGAGCTGGTGCCGCTCTACCAGGACCCACGCTCGGACATGCCGGCCACGCAGTTCAACATGAAATGGGTCGAGCAGGCCGGGCTCGTGAAGTTCGACTTTCTCGGGCTCAAGACGCTGACGGTGATCCAGAACGCGGTCGATCTGCTCGCCCGGCGCGGCGTCGGGATCGACCCGACGATGGTGCCGCTCGACGATGCGAAGACCTATGAGCTCTACGCCTCGGCGCGCACCGTGGCGGTGTTCCAGGTGGAAAGCTCGGGGATGATGGATGCGTTGCGGCGCATGAAGCCCACCTGCATCGAGGATATCGTGGCGCTGGTGGCGCTCTACCGCCCCGGCCCGATGGAGAACATCCCCAAGTATTGCGAGGTCAAGAACGGGCTGTCGGCGCGCGACCACATCCATCCGCTGATCGATCACATCCTCGACGAGACGCAGGGCATCATCGTCTACCAGGAACAGGTGATGCAGATCGCACAGGAAATGGCGGGGTATTCGCTTGGCGGCGCGGACCTCCTGCGCCGGGCGATGGGCAAGAAGATCCAGGCCGCGATGGATGCCGAGCGGCCCAAGTTCCTCGAGGGCGCCAAGGCCAAGGGCGTGGACGAGGCCAAGGCCGTCGAGGTGTGGAACCTGCTCGACAAGTTCGCCAATTACGGCTTCAACAAGTCGCACGCGGCGGCCTATGCGGTGGTCAGCTACCAGACCGCGTGGCTCAAGGCGAATTACCCCGTCGAATTCATGGCCGCGGTGATGAACTGCGACATCCACCTGACCGACAAGCTCAACATCTACAAGCGCGAGGTGGACCGGCTCGGCATCGAGGTGATCCCGCCCTGCGTGAACCGTGCCCGGGCGACGTTTTCGGTGGATGACGGGAGGCTCGTCTATGCGCTCGGCGCGCTCAAGAATGTCGGTGTCGAGGCGATGCGGATGATCACCGCGGCGCGCGGCGACGCGCCCTTCGCGACGCTTTTCGACTTTGCGCGGCGCGTCGATCTCAAGCGGCTGGGCAAGCGCCAGTTCGAGATGCTCGCCCGCGCCGGCGCCTTCGACCAGCTCGACCGCAACCGCCGCCGCGTGATGGACGGCATCGACGCGCTCACCGCCTACTCCGCCGCGATCCATGAGGCGTGCGCCTCCGATCAGGTGTCGCTGTTCGGCGCGGCCGGCGAGGACATCCCCGAGCCCCGTCTGCCCGACACACAGGACTGGCTGCCCAGCGAACGCCTCGCCGGCGAGCACATGGCGGTGGGGTTCTATCTTTCGGGCCACCCGCTCGACGATTACGCCGCCGCGCTCAAGCGCAAGGGCATCGCGACGCTGCGCGAGGTGCAGCGCCAGGCCGCGGGCGCCCCGGTCGTCGCGCGCATCGCCGGCACCGTCTCGAGCCGAAAGGAGCGCAAATCCGCAAAGGGCAACCGCTTCGCCTTCGTGGAGTTGTCGGACCCGTCGGGCCTGTTCGAGGTCACCGTTTTTTCCGACACCCTCGAGGCGGCGCGCGCGCATCTCGAGCCGGGCGCGAATGTCGTGCTCACGGTCGAGGCCACGCTCGAGGCCGATCAGCTCAAGTTTCTCGCCCGCAGCGCGCAGCCGGTCGATACCGTCGTCGCCGATGCCGGCGGCGACGGGCTGCGCATCCATATCGCCGACGCCGGCGCGGTGCAGTCGGTCAAGGCGCTGCTCGGCCAGATCGAGAACGCGCCGGCCAGGGGCCCGATCCTGTTTTGCGTGCGCGATCCCGAGTCGGGCCATGAATACGACATCACCGCAGGCGGCGATTTTCCTGTCGGGCCGCGCATCAAGGGCGCGCTCAAATCCGTGGGCGGGGTGCTCGAGGTCGAGGAGGTCTGAGCGCGCAATTCAGCATACGGATGCTGGCCTTTTGCGCACCTTGCGTTATCCTGCGTAAAACGCATTGGATCACCGAACCCGCATGCCCTTCCGCCTGACCGTCAACGGCACCACCGAGGAGCTCGACCTGCCCGCCGACATGCCGCTCCTGTGGGTGCTGCGCGACGTGCTCGACCTGACCGGGACGAAATACGGCTGCGGAGTGGCCGCCTGCGGGTCGTGCACGGTGCATGTGAACGGGCGCGCGGTGCGGTCGTGCAGCCTGCGCCTCGAGGACGTCGACGGCCCCGTGACCACGATCGAGGGGCTCGGCGACGCGGACAATCTCGCGCCGCTACAGTTGGCCTGGATCACGCATCAGGCCGCGCAATGCGGATATTGCCAGTCGGGCCAGATCATGCAGGCCGCCGCGCTGCTGGCGGACAATCCCGATCCCTCGGACGCCGAGATCGACACCGCGATGGAGGACATCATGTGCCGCTGCGGCAGCTACAGCCAGATCCGCGCCGCGATCCGCGATGCCGCCGGCGCGATGCGCGGGGGCTGAGCATGAGCCGGCTCGGGCGCATCACGCGGCGCACGCTGCTGGTCGGGTCGGTCGCCGTCGCAGGCGGCGTCGCCTTCGGCATCTGGCAGACGCGCCGGCCGGTCGAGAATCCGCTCGTGCCCGCCGAGGGCGTCACCCTCAACCCCTATGTCATCATCGACCGGGCCGGCACGACGATCATCGTGCCGCGCGCCGAGATGGGTCAGGGCGTGCACACTACGCTCGCCGCGCTGGTGGCGGAGGAGCTTGATGTCGCCTTCGAGTCGATCCGGGTGATCCACGGCCCCGCCGCCGACGCCTACTACAACGCCGCACTACTGCGCGGCGGGCTGCCCTTTGCCGAATATGCCCAGACCGGCTGGCAGCAGACCGTCTCGGGCGCGGTCGGCAAGGCCGGCCGGGTGCTCGCGCTGCAGGTCACGGCCGGGTCAACCTCGACGATCGACGCCTATGAGCGGATGCGCCTTGCAGGCGCGGGTGCGCGCGAGACCCTCAAGATGGCGGCGGCGGATCGGCTCGGCGTGCCGCGCGCCGAGCTCGACACCGATGACGGCAATGTCATCGCCCCGGACGGCACTGAGCTGAGTTATCGCGCGCTCGCGGCCGAGGCGGCGGATTTTCCCGTGCCCGAGCCAAACCTGCGCGACCCGTCCGAGTGGCGTTATCTTGGCCGGTCCCTGCCCCGCACCGACATGCAGGCCAAGGCGACCGGCACGGCCACCTATTCGTGCGACGTGCGGCTGCCGGGGATGAAATTCGCGGCGGTGCGGCGCAATCCGCGGCTCGGCGGCGCGATGCGCAGCCTCGATGCCGCCCCGGCCGAAGCGATGGCGGGGGTCGAGCGCGTCATCGAGCTCGAGGACGGCATCGCCGTCGTCGCCGACACCACCTGGACGGCGATGCGCGCCGCCGAGGCCGCCGGGATCGAGTGGGAGTCCGCCCCCTACCCGCCCGACACGGGCGCGATCTTCGAGGCCATCGAGGCGGCCTTCGAGGCGCCCTACAATGCGCGTCTGCGCGATGACGGCGACGCCGAGACGGCGCTTGCCGAGGCCGGGGGGGACGTGCTGGAGGCCGAGTATCGCGTGCCCTTCCTCGCCCACGCCACGATGGAGCCGATGAACGCCACCGCCCATCATACCGGCGACGCGCTCGAGCTCTGGTCGGGCAACCAGGCGCCGATCCTGCACCGGGATGCGGCGGCGGCGGCTGTCGGGCTCGACGCCGGCGATGTCACGATCCACACCACCTTCATGGGCGGCGGCTTCGGCCGGCGCACGGAGACCGACTTCACCGCACTGGCCGCCCGCGTCGCGCAGGCGATGGAGGGCACGCCCGTTCAGGTCGCCTGGTCGCGCGCGGAGGACATGCGCCACGACTTCTACCGCCCCGGTGCCATCGCGCGGATGCGCGGCGCGGTGGCCGATGGCCGCGCCGAGGTCTTCAAGGCCGAGGTCGCCGCCCCGTCCGTCACCCGCCAGACCAGCCAGCGCTTCGTCGGTATCGCGACGCCGGGGCCCGACAAGGGCCATCTCGAGGGCATGTTCGATCAGCCCTACGGCATCGCGAACTACGCCGTCACCGGCCACCTCGCGGAGCTCGACGTGCCGGTAGGCTTCTGGCGCTCCGTCGGCGCGTCCTTCAACGGCTTTTTCCACGAGTGCTTCATCGACGAGCTCGCCCACGCCGCCGGGCGCGACCCGCTGGCCTTCCGGCTCGACCACATCCGCGACGAGCACGCCGCCTCGGCGCATACCCTCGAGACGGTGCGCGATATGGCCGGCTGGACCGGCGGCACCCCCGACGATGTCGGCCGCGGCGTGGCCTTCACCTTCGGCTTCGGCACCGCCGTGGCACAGATCATCGAGGTGGTGCGCGAGGATGGCGGCGTGCGTATCCGCGACGCCTGGATCGCCTGCGATGTCGGCCGCGCTCTCGATCCGGCGATCATCCGCGCGCAGATGGAGTCGGGGCTGGTCTTCGGGCTCACGGCGGCGGTGCATGGCGAGATCACCTTCGCCGACGGCGCCGTCGAGCAGCGCAATTTTCCCGATTACGACATCCTGCGCATGTCCAACACGCCGCGCATCACGGTCGAGATTCTCGAGAATCGCGAGAGTCTCGGCGGCGTCGGCGAAGCCGCCACCCCGGCGGCGGCGCCGGCGCTGGTCAACGCGCTGTTCGACCTTACCGGCGAGCGCTACCGCACGCTGCCGCTGTCGCGGCATCTGCGCTTCGCCTGACCGGCGGCGCGGTTGACCCCCGCGCGCCGATCCTCCTATATCGCCGCAGTCAATCCCGGAGGAGGATACCATGCGCACATACCTGACCCGCACGGCGGGGATCGCGATCGTTGCGGCGCTCGCCGCGAGCCCGGCCGCCGCCGATTTCGCCGACATGGAGCCCGTCACGCTCGACCTTGCGCATGTCGTCAACGAGGAGGACGCCTTTCACGTTGCCGCCGAGCGTTTCAAGGAACTCGTCGAGGAGCGCAGCGAGGGCGCGGTCTCGGTCGAACTGTTCCCCAACGCCGAACTCGGCGACGAGCGCACCCTGCTCGAGGGGATGCAGATCGGCACCGTCGACATGGGCGTGATCACCAACGGCCCGGTCGCCAACTTCGTCGAGGAGATCGCCGTCTTCGAGCTGCCCTTCCTGTTTCCCGACCGCGAGAGCGCCTATGCGGTGCTTGACGGGGAGATCGGCCAGGAGCTGCTCGACGAGCTCGGGCGCGTGCAGCTCAAGGGGCTGGCCTATGCCGAGCGCGGCTTTCGCAACCTCACCAACAGCCAGCGCGAGGTCCGCGAACCCGCCGATATCGACGGGCTGCGCGTGCGTGTGATGGAAAACCCCGTCTATACCGACACCTTCCGCGAACTGGGCGCCAATGCCACGCCGATGGCCTGGACCGAGGCGCTCACCGCGATGCAGCAGGGCACCATCGACGGGCAGGAAAACCCCGTCGGCGTGATCCATTCCTTCAATCTCGACGAGACCCAGACCTACATGACCCTGTCGCGCCACACCTATGCGCCGGCGATCTTCGTGATGGGCGCCGCGGTGTGGGAGGACCTGCCCGAAGCGGCGCAGGAGGTCGTGCTCGAGGCGGCGCGCGAGGCGGGCCAGCACGCGCGCGACTTCAACGCCGAGATGGAGGAGACCCAGCTCGAGGAGCTGCGCGAGCGCGGCATGCAGATCGTCGATGACGCCGATCTCGAGGCCTTCCAGGACGCCGTCCAGCCCGTCTATGACGAGTATGGCGCGCAGTTCGGCGACTATCTCGAGCGCATCGTGGACCAGCTCGACTAGGTGCTTCGGCTGCTCGCAGCCATCGACGGCGCGATCGGCGCCGTCCTTCGCCCCGTGGTCTTCGCGGGGATGGCGGTGCTGATCGGTGTGATCACGCTGCAGGTGGTCTCGCGGGCGTTCTTCACCTCGGTTCCCTGGACCGAGGAGGCGGCACGGTTCCTCGTGATCTGGCTGACCTTCCTCGGCGCCGCGCTAGCCTATCTCGAGCGCCGTCACATCGCGGTGACGGTGCTCGTGGATCGCGGGCCGCCGCGCTGGCGGCGCACGCTGATCGTGGCGGGACTCGTGGTGATCTGCGTCTTCATGCTGAGCATGACGGTGCTCGGCTGGCAGTTCCTGCAGACCCAGGGGGCGCAGCGCGCGCCGGCGCTCGGCTGGCGGATGCTGCATGTGTATCTGGTGCTGCCGCTCAGCGCGGGGCTGATGGCCTGGCTCAGCCTGACGGATCTCGCGCGGCTGCTCATCTCGGGTGCGGAGCCGGTGCAGCGGGACATGCCGCAATGACGCTCATCCTGTTCGGGCTGTTCATCCTGTTCGTCGTGATCGGCGTGCCCATCGCCATCGCCATCGGCGCGAGTACGCTCGCCGCGATCCATGTCGCCGGGGTGCCGCATATCGTTGTGCCCCAGCAGATGTTCTCGGGGATCAATTCCTTCGCGCTCGTGGCGATCCCGATGTTCATCCTCGCGGGTGACATCATGGCCAAGGGCCAGGTCAGCGAGCGCATCGTGGCCTTCGCCGATGCGATCTTCGGCTTCCTGCGCGGCGGGCTGTCGATCGTGGCGGTGCTTGCGGGAATGTTCTTCGCCGCGATCTCGGGTTCGAGTGCGGCGACAACGGCGGCAGTCGGCTCGAGCCTCGTGCCCGAGCTGCGCCGCAAGGGCTACGAGCCCGCCTCGGCGGCGAGCCTGATCGCTGCGAGCGGTACCATCGGCGTGGTGATTCCGCCCTCGGTGCCGATGATCATCTATGCCGTGATCGCGCAGGAATCGATCTCGAAGCTGTTTCTCGCGGGCATCCTGCCGGGGATCTTCATGGGCGGCGCGCTGATGATGATCGCCGTGGTGCAGGGCTACCGGCGCGCCTATCCGCGCGGCACGCCGTTCTCGCCGGTGGTGATCTGGCGGACTTTCCGCTCGGCCTTCTGGGGGCTGATGACGCCGGTGATCATCCTGGGCGGGATCTTTTCGGGGATCTTCACGCCGAGCGAGGCGGCGGTGATGGCCGTCAACTACGCGCTGTTCGTCTCGCTCTTCGTGTACCGCGACCTGCGGCTGCGCGATCTCTACCCGCTGCTGATCCGCTCGGCGATCACCACGGCGGTGATCATGTTCGTGATTGCCGCGTCGGCGGCGCTGAGCTGGGCGCTGTCGCGCTGGCAGGTGCCGGGGCAGATCGCGGGCTTCGTGCTCGGCCTGTCGACGGACCCGTATCTGGTGCTGCTCTTGATCCTCGTGCTGATCCTGCTGACCGGGGTGTTCATCGAGACGGCCTCGGCGCTCATTATCCTCACGCCGATCCTGCTGCCGCTGGCGATCCAGCTCGGGATCGACACAGTGCATTTCGGCATCATCATCGTGGTCGGGCTCGCCATCGGGATGATCACGCCGCCGGTGGCGATCAATCTCTATGTGGCCTCCTCGGTGACGGGGATCGGGCTCGAACGGATCGCATGGTCGGTGCTGCCCTATCTCGCGGCGCTGATCGGGGTGCTGATGCTCGTGGCCTATGTGCCGCTGATGCTCTGACGGCTGGGCTCGGCGAGGTCGGACAGGATCGGGCAATCGGGCCGCTCGTCGCCCGCACATGCCTCGACGAGCGTCGAGAGCGTGCCGCGCATCGCGCGAAGCTCGGCGATCTTGGCGTCGATACGGGCGAGGTGCTCGCTGGCGATGCGACGCACATCGGCGCTGGCGCGGCTCTCATCCTCGTAGAGCGCGAGCAGGCCGCGACAGTCCTCTATGGAGAAGCCGAGCGCGCGCGCGCGACCGATGAAGGCGAGCTTGTGCAGATCGCGCTCTGAAAAGGCGCGGTAGTCGTTGGTATCGCGCGCGGGACGGATCAGCCCGATCTCCTCGTAGTAGCGGATCGTCTTGGCCGGCAGTCCCGCGCGCTGCGCGACGGTTCCGATATTCATCGCATCCTCCTATTCAGCCGGGGCCGGCATGGCGGCATCCGCGCGCGCCGGTCGCGTCTCGGCCATCACCGGGGCCAGCCCCCGCAGCCGAAGCGCATTGGTGAGCACGCACAGGCTCGACAGGGCCATTGCCCCGGCGGCGAGCATCGGCGAGAGCAGCAGCCCCAAGGCCGGGTAGAGCACCCCCGCCGCCACCGGAATCAACGCCGTGTTATAGGCGAACGCCCAGAACAGGTTCTGCCGGATATTGCGCATCGTCGCGCGCGAGGCATGCACCGCATTGACCGCACCGGCAAGGTCGCCCGACATCAGTACCACATCCGCCGCCTCGATGGCGACATCCGTGCCCGACCCGATCGCGATGCCGACATCCGCCTCGGCGAGCGCGGGCGCATCATTGATGCCGTCGCCCACGAAGGCGATGCGCCCGCCCGCCGCCTCGCGCAATTCGCGCAGCGCATCGACCTTGCCCTCGGGCAGCACCTCGGCCACGACACGGTCGATGCCGAGCTCGGCGGCGATGGCGCGCGCGGTGCCCTCGGCATCGCCGGTTATCATCGCGACTTCGAGCCCCTCGGCATGCAGCGCCGCGATTGCCGCGCGCGTCGTCGGCTTGAGCGGGTCGGACACAGCGAGCAGGGCCGCGACCTCCCCGTCGATCGCCGCGAAAAGCGGCGTGCGCCCGCGCCCGGCGAGCGCATCGGCCCGCGCCGCAAGGTCTTGCGGGATCGCAATCCCCTGCCCGCGCATCAGCCGCGCCGCCCCCACGAGCAGATCGCGCCCCTCGGCACGCGCACGCAGCCCGTGCCCGGCGACGGCCTCGAACCCCTCCGCCTGCGGCAGATCGATGCCCTTCACGCGCGCGGCGCGCAGGATGGCTCCGGCTATGGGGTGCTCGGAGTCCGCCTCCACCGCGGCGACGAGGCGCAGCACGGTGTCCGCATCATGGCCCCCGGCCGGCACCAGGTCGGTCAGCTCGGGGCGCCCCTCGGTCAGCGTGCCGGTCTTGTCGAAGGCCGCGACGCGCACGCCCTCGAGCGCCTGCAGTGCATCGCCCTTGCGAAACAGCACGCCCATCTCGGCAGCGCGCCCGGTGCCCACCATGATCGAGGTCGGCGTCGCCAGCCCCATCGCGCAGGGGCAGGCGATGATCAGCACCGACCCCCCCGCCACGAGCGCCATGGTCAGCGCGGGCTCCGGCCCCACGGCGACCCACACCAGCACCGCCGCCGCGGCCACCGCCATCACCACGGGCACGAACACCGCCACGACACGGTCCACCAGCGCCTGGATCGGCAGCTTGGCGCCCTGTGCGGCCTCGACCATGCGGATGATCTGGGCGAGCATCGTGTCGGCACCCACGCGCGTTGCGCGAAAGCTCAGCGCGCCCTTGTCGTTGATCGTGCCGCCGATCACCGTGTCACCGGCCCCCTTGCGCACCGGCACGGGCTCGCCCGTGACCATGCTCTCATCGATCCACGAGCCCCCCGAGAGCACCTCACCGTCGACGGCGATCTTCTCGCCCGGGCGCACATGGACGACATCCCCTTCGACGATCTCCTCGACGTCAAGCTCCACCACTTCAGCGCCGCGCTCGACCCGCGCGGTCTTCGCCTGCAGCCCCATGAGCTTGCGGATCGCCGCCCCGGTGCGCCCCTTGGCGCGCGCCTCGAGCCAGCGCCCCACGAGGATCAGCGTGCAGATTACCGCCGCGGCCTCGAAATAGACCGCGCGTGTGCCCTCGGGCAAAAGCCCCGGCCCATAGAGCGCGACCACCGAGTAGGCCCAGGCCGCGCCGGTGCCGAGCGCGACGAGCGAATTCATGTCCGGCGTCCCGCGCGCCAGCAGCGGAAACCCCTTGAGATAGAAGTGCCGCCCCGGCCAGATCATCACCAGCGTGGTGAGCACGAACTGGATCGTCCAGTTCGCCGTCTGCCCGATGGTCATGTGCAGCCAGTGATGGAAGGCCGGGATCAGATGCCCGCCCATCTCCATGATGAAGACCGGCAGCGTCAGCGCCCCCGCGATCGCGGCCTGCCGGGCGACCTGCGCGGCCTCGGCGCTCTTGCGCGCGGCGGGGTCGGGCGCATCGCTGCCGGCGCGGGCGGGATACCCCGCGGCCAAGACCCGGCGGGCAAGATCCGCCGGTGCGACGGCGCCATCGAGATAGCGCACATGCGCGGACTCGCTGGCGAGGTTGACCGACGCCTCGATGACCCCCGGCGCCGCGCGCAGGGCGCGCTCCACATGCCCGACACAGGACGCGCAGGACATCCCCTCGATCTCGAGCCGCAGCTCGGCGATGCGCGCCGGATACCCCGCCACGCGCAGCGCCGCCTCCGCCGCAGTGATATCGAGCGTGGCGTCATGCACGATCTCGACCGTGTCGGCGGCGAGATTCACCCCGGCCGAACGAACCCCCTCAACCTCGCCCAGCGCCCGCTCCACGCGCCCCGCGCAGGACGCGCAGGACATGCCCTCGACCGAAAGCCTGAGTTGCCGCGACTCGCTCATGGTGCCTCTCATCCGTGACGTTGCACGGAGATGGCCCTTCCATCAACTGGAAGGTCAAGGCCTCAAGCGAATGATTGTCACCGGCGCCGCGATCACTCCGGCGGATCGGCAGCGAAGATCGCGTCGAGCATCACCTGGTTGGCGCGCGAGAACTCCAGCGGGCAGGCGAAAGGCACCCCGTCGCGCACCGATTCGCCGAAGGCCTCGATCATGGTGCGGTACTGGTCCGCGGGGACGCGCTCAATGACGGTGCGGCCATCCGAGCCGCGCAGCTCGAGGCGCGCATCGTCGTAATCGCCCGCATTGAAGGGCGCGGTTGCGCGCAGCCAGCCCTCGCTGCCGTGAAACACCATCTCCTGGCGCGCGCCCTGGCGCATGCCGCAGCTGAAGGAAAGGGTGACGCCGGGAAAATCGGCCCAGACGCGCGCGAAGGTGTCCACGCCGCCCTCGCGCCGGATATCGGCGCGCACCCGCTCCGGTTCGGCGCCGGTGACGAGCCGCGTCGCGCAGCACGGATACACCCCGATATCGTAGAGCCCGCCGCCGCCGGTCTCGGGGCGGTTGCGGATATTGTCGGGGTCGGGGTTGTTGTAGCTGAAGACACCATCGACATGGGCGAGCCGCCCGATCGCACCCTTCGCGATCAGTGCCTGCACCCGCTCCCATTGCGGGTGATGGCAGATCATGAAGGCCTCCGCGGCGAGCCGGCCATGCCCGTCGCGCGCCGCGATCAGCCTGTCGATCTCTTGCGCTCGCAGGGCGATGGGCTTTTCGCACAGCACATGCTTGCCTGCGGCGAGCGCGCGCTCGGTCCATTCCACATGGAGATGGTTGGGCAGCGGGATATAGATCGCGTCGATGGAGGCATCCTCCAGCAGCGCCGCGTAATCGTGATGCACCTCCAGCTGCGGCGCCATCGCGCGAAACGGGGCCGCCTTGGCGGGATCGGACGTGGCGAGCGCGGCGAGGCGGGCGCCCCGCGCGGCGTGAATGGCGGGGGCGAGCTTGGTGCGCGCGATCTTCGCCGCGCCCATGATGCCCCAGCGAAGCTCGTCGCGCATTCGTCTCCTCCACGCGGCACCTGGCCGGAAAGCGGCCTGCCGGGCCGCCCCGGCAGGCTCGGTCGGCTCCCTGAGAGAGCCCGGGTTATCGGCCCAGCGCCCACCAGCCGCGGCGGCGGCGCGGCTTCTCCTCGGCCTCGGCGGCGGGCTGTACGGCCTGCGGTTCGGCCTCGGCGGCGAGCTGCTGCGCCGCCGTTTGCTCTGCCGTGGCCGCCGCGTCAGCCGGTTCGGGCTGTGCCGGCGCGAAGGGCTCGGCCGGCGGGGCGGATGGCTGCGGTGCATCGCCGCTGCCGGCGTCGGCGGGCGCATCCGCCCGCGGGTCGTCGCTCGCGGCCGGCTCCGGATCGGTGGCGGGCTGCTCGGCAACGGGCGTTTCGGCGACCGGCTCAGAAGCGGGCGCATCAGAATCGGACCCGCGGTCCTGATCCGAAGTCGCGGCGGCTTCGCCCTGATCGGGCGCCGACTCGCCGTTTTGCGCGCCGCCGCGCGGTTTGCGCCGGCTGCGCCGGGTGCGCTTCGGGGCCGGGACGGGCGCATCCTCGCCGGACTCCGCGCCGCTCGCTGGCTCGGCCGCTACGGTCTCGGCGCGCGCCTCGTCCGCCTGTCCGGGGTCGGGCTGCGGCGTCTGCGGGGTTTCGTCGGATGCGGTCGCGGGCTCCTGCGTCGCGGCGCTCTCATCCTCGGCGGCCGCGGCGCCATTGCCGCCCTGCGCGCCCGCGCCGTTACGGCGGCCACGGCTGCGGCGGCGGCGCTTCTTCTTGGCCGGTCCCTCCGAAGCGGGCGGCCCGGACTCGGCGGCCTCGACCGCCTCGACCGGCGCGGCGGCCTCCTCGGCGGGGGCCTCGGGCTCGGCCACCGCGGTACTGTCGACCGACACCACCGGAGCAGCCTCGCCCACGGGGCGGGTCGCGGTGCGGAACTTCTCGATCTTGAAATCCGGGCTGACAAGCGACGGGTCCGCCTCCATGCGCACCGCCATGCCGTAGCGTGCCTCGATCTGGGCGATATGCTCGCGCTTGGAGTTGACGAGGAAGTTCACCACGCTCACCGGCGCCTTGAGCAGCACCTCGCCGGAGCGCTTGCGCGTGCCCTCTTCCTCGAGCTGGCGGATGATCGACAGCGCGAGGCTGTCATCCGAGCGCAGGATGCCGGTGCCGTGGCAGTGCGGGCAGGGCTGCGTCGTGGCCTCGATCATGCCGGGACGCAGGCGCTGGCGGCTCATCTCGAGAAGGCCGAAGCCCGAGATGCGGCCCACCTGGATGCGCGCGCGATCCGATTTCAGCCGCTCCTTGAGGCGCTTCTCGACGGCGGCGTTGTTCTTGCGCTCTTCCATGTCGATGAAATCGATCACGATGAGCCCCGCGAGATCGCGCAGCCGCAGCTGGCGGGCGATCTCCTCGGCGGCCTCGAGATTGGTCTTGAGCGCGGTCTCCTCGATCGAGCCTTCCTTGGTGGCCTTGCCCGAGTTGATGTCGATGGCCACGAGCGCCTCGGTCACGCCGATGACGATGTAGCCGCCCGATTTGAGCTGCACGGCGGGGCTGAACATCGAGGCGAGATACCTCTCGACCTGGTAGCGCGCGAAGAGCGGCATCTCGTCGGTGTAGTGCTTCACATGGCGCGCATGCGACGGCATGATCATTTTCATGAAGTCCTTGGCGACGCGGTAGCCCTCGACGCCCTCGACCCAGACCTCGTCGATCTCGCGATTATAGAGGTCGCGGATCGCGCGCTTGATGAGGTTGCCCTCCTCGTAGATCGGCGCGGGGGCGATCGACTTGAGGGTGAGCTCGCGGATCTGCTCCCACAGCCGCATCAGGTATTCGTAATCGCGCTTGATCTCGGCCTTGGTGCGCTGCGCGCCGGCGGTCCGGATGATCAGCCCCGCCCCTTCGGGCACGACGAGCGAGCCGGCGATCTCCTTGAGCTTCTTGCGGTCGGGCGCGTTGGTGATCTTGCGCGAGATGCCCCCACCGCGCGCCGTGTTGGGCATCAGCACGCAGTAGCGCCCGGCGAGCGACAGATACGTCGTCAGCGCCGCGCCCTTGTTGCCGCGCTCCTCCTTGACGACCTGCACCAACAGGATCTGGCGCACCTTGATGACTTCCTGGATCTTGTAGCGGCGCGGGCGCGGCTTGCGGGCCCCGCGCACCTCGTCGGCGACATCCTCGTCGGCAACGGACTCGATCTGGTCGTCGAGCTCGGTGGCGTGATCGACCGCGGCATAGGGGGCGGCGCCATTGTCACCGTTGGTCTGTGCCTCGCCCGTGTCAGACGATGGCGCGGCCTCGGACCCGTCGCCCTCGGGCTCCACGACCGTCATGCCGGGCACGTCGTTCGTGCTCTGGGCGTCAGCATCCGACGTTACGGCCGGCTTGGCCCGCGCGGGTTTTCCGCCGCCGTTTTCCTCGGAGGATTGCGCGGCGGCATAGGCCCTTTCTTCCTCGCGCAGCGCCTCGCGATCGGCCATCGGGATCTGGTAGTAGTCGGGGTGGATCTCCGAAAAGGCGAGGAAGCCGTGCCGGTTGCCGCCGTAGTCGACGAAGGCGGCCTGCAGCGACGGCTCCACGCGGGTGACCTTCGCGAGATATATGTTGCCGCTCAGCTGACGGCGGTTCGCCGTCTCGAAATCGAATTCGTCAACCTTGTTTCCATCCACCACCACGACGCGGGTTTCCTCCGCGTGGGTGGCATCGATCAGCATCTTTTTTGCCATGGTCTCTCATCGCACCGGCAGGGCGCCGGAGGGGCCCGCGCAAGGCTGGGGGCCGTTCGCGGCCTGCCGTGTGTCTGGTTGTGGCGAAAGGCATCGCGCGGCGCGCCGGATCGCGGGAGGGATCCCGCCGGTCCTGTTGCGTATCAAGGCCTGCGCGTGTCATCGCGTTTCGTCTCCGATACCGTCGGTGACGGCACCTGCTAGTCTGCGCCCCGCGCCTTGCGCGACCGGGGCGGGGTGGCCATCTGGCCGCTCGGTCCGTCGCCCGACACGCGGCGCAACCTGCACCCGCGCCATCCGGCGACAGCGAAACTCCTTGGTCAGCCGCGCAGCGCGCGGTCCTTTGAAGACCCTAGCGGCCCGGCAGGGGCGAACACAATCGAATTCTGCCCCTATGGCCGCCCGGCGGCACGCTCAGCCGCGATCGAAGGCACGCAGCCGCTTTATCAGGCTCGACGTGTCCCAGCGGCCGCCGCCCATGGCCTGCACATCGTTGTAGAACTGGTCCACCAGCGCCGTGACAGGTAGCGGCGCGCCGATCTCGTCGCCGGTTTCGAGGCAGATCCCGAGGTCCTTGCGCATCCAGTCCACGGCAAAGCCGTGATCGAAATCGTCGTCGAGCATCGTGGCGTGGCGGTTCTGCATCTGCCAGGAACCGGCCGCGCCCTGGCTGATGACCTCGACGACGGCACGCCCGTCCATGCCGGCCTTCTCGCCGAAGGCGATCGCCTCCGACAGCCCCTGCACCAGCCCGGCGATCGCGATCTGGTTCATCATCTTGGCGATCTGGCCGGACCCGCTGTCGCCGAGCCGCTTGCAGATGCGCGCATAGGCCGCCATCGCGGGCTCGGCGCGGGCGAAAGCGTCCGCGTCTCCGCCGCACATGATCGACAGGGCGCCGTTTTCGGCCCCCGCCTGCCCGCCCGAAACCGGCGCATCCACGAAGGCGATGCCGCGGGCATCGGCCTCGCCGTGCATCTCGCGGGTGACCCGCGCCGACACCGTGGTATGGTCGACGAAGATGCTGCCGGGCGCCATGCCCACGAAGGCACCGTCCGTCCCGGTGCAGACCGCGCGCAGATCGTCGTCATTGCCCACGCAGGCCATCACGAATTCCGCCCCCTGCGCGGCGGCCGCCGGGGTCGGTTTGTGGGCGCCGCCATGCGTGCGCACCCAATCCTCGGCCTTCGACGCGGTCCGGTTATAGACCGTGACCTCGTGGCCCGCGCGCGCCAGATGCCCCGCCATCGGCGCGCCCATCACCCCGAGCCCCAGAAACGCAACCTTCGCCATCAGTTCCCCCGCAATTGCATGTCCGATCCGTTGACGATACCTAACCATGCAGGCGTGCACGCAACAACAGGCATTTCATGGTCACCGCCTTTCGCTGGCTCCTGCGCATCTTCGGCGCATTGGTCGCGCTCGCCGCGATTTCGGCTGCCGGGGCCTATTACTTCGCGAGCCGGTCGCTGCCGGATTACTCCGCGACGCACGAGATGGACGGCCTTGACGCCTCGGTCGAGATCGTGCGCGACAATGCCAATGTGCCGCATATTTTCGGCGAGTCGGACGCCGACGTCTTCCACGCGCTCGGCGTCGCCCATGCGCAGGACCGGCTCTGGCAGATGGTGATGCTGCGGCGCACCGCGAAGGGGCGCCTGTCGGAGGTGTTCGGCGAGAGCACCCTGCACACCGACGAGCTGATGCGGCGGCTCGATCTGAGCGGGCATGCGCGTGCGTCGCTCGAAGCACAGGATGACGCCACGCGCGCGGCGCTTTCGGCCTACGCGCGCGGGGTCAATGCCTGGATCGAGACGGTCAACGAGGGGGCGCTCGGGCGCGGGGCGCCCGAATTCTTCCTGTTTCCCGGGGAGGTCAGCCTGTGGGAGCCGGCGGATTCGCTCGCTTTGATCAAGCTGATGGCGTTCCGGCTCTCGGGCCACATGTCCGAGGAGGTGCGCCGGGCGCGGGTGTCGATGCTGATCGAGGGCGAGCGGGTGCGCGACATCCTGCCCGATGCGCCGGGGTCCGGGCTCGGCGCGCTGCCCGACTATGCCGCGCTCTTCGACGGGCTCGATCGCGATGCGGCCGCGCAGCTCGCCGCGCAGGAGGGTGGCGATGCGCAGGCCCACGACGCGCTGTCGCCACTGCCCGAGGCCGGGCTCGCCGGCGCCTCCAATGTCTGGGCGGCGTTGCCGGAGCGCTCTGCTGCGGGGGGCACGCTGCTGGCCAATGATCCGCATCTGGGCTTCACGGCGCCGGGGATCTGGTATCTCGCGCGGCTCGAGCTCGAGACCGGCGGGGTCATCGGCGGCACGATACCGGGCATCCCCGCGGTGCTGACGGGGCGCAACGCGGCGCTCGGCTGGGGGCTGACATCGTCCTATCTCGACGACCAGGACGTCTATATCGAGGAGCTCGACCCCGACGATCCGGACCGCTACCGCACGCCCGACGGCTGGGCCGAATTCGAGACCGACCGCACGATCATCCGCGTCGATGGCGGCGACCCGGTCACCATCACGCGGCGCTGGACCGAGAACGGTCCGGTGCTGCCCGGCCACCACGCCGACCTGGCAGCGATCACGCCCTCCGGACACGCGACATCGCTCGCCTGGACGGGGCTTGCCGACGACGACACGACGATGTCGGCGGCGATGGCGGTGATGCGCGCGCAGAGCGTCGAGTCGGCCATCGAGGCGGCGGAGGGCTTCGTGGCCCCGTCGCATGTGCTCGCACTGGCCGATGAGGACAATGTCGCGCTGCAGGTTATCGGACGCAATCCGCGCCGCCACCGCGATCACCAGACCGAGGGCCGCATGCCCAGCCCCGGCTGGCGCGAGGAGAATCGCTGGCAGGGCTTCTTCGATGTCGAGACCAATCCGCGCTTCGTCAATCCGGCGAGCGGGATCGTCGGAAACACCAACAACAAGCTCGTCGATCGCCCCTTCCCCAACCATGTCAGCCATGACTGGGGCGACACGCAGCGCATCCAGCGCTGGCGAAGGCTGATGGAGCGGCGCGAGGTTCACACCCGCGACAGCTTTGTCGAGGCCCAACTCGACACGGTCAGCCCCGCCGCGCGCACGCTGCTGCCGCTCATCGCCGCCGAGCTGTGGCACACCGGCGAGCCCGCCGCAGAGGGCAGCAGCGAGCGGATGCGTCAGCGCGCGCTCGATCTGCTTGCGGACTGGAACGGCGACATGAACGAGCACCTGCCCGAGCCGCTGATCTACGCGACCTGGCTGCGCAAGCTGCAGGA
>PUKW01000031.1 GCA_003550665.1 Paracoccaceae bacterium
AGGTGACTTCGAATATGCAGAAGATGGTTGACGACGGTAAGAATGAACAGGCGTTAATCTTATTCCTGAAAGAATTGGTTAATTTAAACCCTGCAGAAATTGAAACTTATCGTTCGGCTTCTGATTGGCAAGACAGAGTGCGAGCGGTCCATACAATTCCTCGCGAGGAGCAGGCAACAGCTGATTACGAGTTCGATGCGGCCAAATTCAAAAACATTACTATACCGACCTTGCTTTTATCAGGTAGTGAGAGCCCTCCGCTCTTCAAAGAGGTAACAAAAACGGTAAACGCCGCCATTCCCAACAGCCGGGTTGTCATTTTCGAAGGTCACGGGCATGTGGCTATGAACACAGCACCGGAGCTTTTTGTTAAAGAGGTTCTTGCCTTCTCCCGGGAAACGAACTAAAAGAAGGGCTAACCATAAGAAATATCAATATGTAAACATTAAAGGAGGTCCAATCATGTCGGTCGAAAAAAACAAGGAGATTATTTCGCGTCTCTTCGAAATCTTCAAATCACATGACCTGTCGGCTCTCGAAGAGGTCTGTGATGAAAGTATCGTGTATGGAAACAATGGAGAGGAAGAGCTGCAAGGCCTCGACGCCTATCGGGAAATGCTGCGCGAGGATTTCGAGGCCTTTCCTGATCTGAATCCGGAACTGCAAGAGATGATTGGCGAAGGCGACCGAATAAGTTCCGTTCATATAGCTCGGGGAACTCATGAGGGAGACTATGATGGGATCACACCTACCGGACGGAGCTTAGAAGTTGTCGTCAGCGACAACTTCACTCTACGCGGTGGGAAGGTAATCGAGCACCAAGAGTTCCACGACTTTCTCGCCATCCTCAGGCAACTCGGCGCCGCCTCCGATGAGCTTCGCCCCGGCGGCAAGGACTGGCCACGACGAGGGACGCATCTGCGCCCGCAATGAGGCATGGCCCCAATTCCTCACACAAAAAGCCACCACCTCCTACCGCCCATCTAACGACTACAGATCGAAGACACCGATACAGCTCCCTCCTGGTGCCGGAATGCTTACAGGACTCAGATGGACAGATCAACAATGTGCCGAGGATCGACTATAAATCGTCGAAAACGCGGTTCTGACCATCGCCTTCGTCTACAATACCTCTGATTCAAAGAATCCGAGCCAGATTGCAAGACATTCGATGCCAGAGCAAAGCCTACAAGGTTCGATATCAATAAGAATACAGAGCTTATTTAACCTGGTGTTGACGAAATGTTTTACAGAGAAAGACTCAAAGATATAATCTAACGGAGGGTTATAAAATGGAAAACGAAAATAATAATCTTCAAAAACGACTCGCTGCTTCCAAGGACGCAACCAGGATGATAACTGTCAATGGCGTCCAGTTAGCCTGTGAAATTCATGGAGTAGGAGAGATTCCTCTTGTCCTGGTACACGGAGGATTTGAATCTCGCCGGGCTTGGGATCTGGTTGTTCCGCACCTGGCGGATTCTTTTCGCATTCTTACCTACGACCTGCGTGGGTACGGTGAGAGCGAGCGACCGAGTGGACAGAGCAACATCTGCGATGATGTTGGCGATCTTGCCGCCCTGATCAAACATCTGGAGCTTGGGTCCGCATGGGTGGTGGGACAGTCTACTGGCGGCAATATTGTGCTTCGATCGGCCGTCGAGCAACCCGACATCCTCAGGGGCATCATAGCCCACGAGCCGACATTGCCGTCGCTGCTTGCCGACGATCCGGCTACAGCACCACTGATCGAGCATTTTCCTCAACTACTCGCCGCAGTTTCTGAGCGGCTCGCTTCTGGTGATCAAGCAGGTGCCGCTGAACAGTTCGTGGAGGAGGGACTCGGAAAGGGGTCGTGGGAGAAGTTCCCACCATGGTTCAAGCAATTGGTGATCGAAAATACACCTGCATCTCTCGAAGAGGGGAACGATCCAGAAGATTTCGCCTTCGACCTCGAGTGGATTAGAGGATTTACGCGCCCTACTTTGCTTACACTTGGAGACCAGACTGCGCCCATGTTCCCGCCAATCATTACCACGCTTGCCAATGCGATGCCTTCCGCGGAAGTACAAGAGCTTACGGGAGCGGGACACACTATAATGGTGGATCAGCCAAAGGCGTTTGCCGAAGCGATCAACGACTTCGTTCGCAGAAACACAAAATGAATAGGAGGTCTTTTATTAATGAAGAAAGTAAAATCATCAGACGGAACTTTAATAGCTTATGAGAAAACCGGAGAAGGACCGCCGCTGGTTCTTGTCCATGGAACCACAGCTGATCATACTCACTGGGAGATGGTCCTGCCTCTACTGGCTGAACACTTCACGGTTTATGCAATCGATCGGCGGGGGCGCGGTAAGAGCGGTGATGCCGCCGATTACAGGGCTGAGCTGGAATTTGAGGACGTCGCAGCAGTTGTTGATATGATTGACGAGCCGGTGATCCTGCTTGGCCATTCCTATGGGGGATTCATTTCAATGGAAGCAGCACTGCGAACCGAAAATCTAAAAAAATTAATCCTCTACGAGCCCCAGGGTTTTCATGATGAGGACCCAGAAATTGTTGCTGAAATCGAAGTAGCTTTAACCCAGGAAGAAAATGAGCAGGCACTTATATTATTCCTGGAAAAACTGGTCGGCATATCAGCAAGTGAAATTGATATCTTTAGCGGAACACCACAATGGAATGTAATGTTGAATGCGGCTCATACGCTGCCCCGTGAGCTGAAAGCCCTTACAGAATACAGGTTTGAGGCTGCGCGGTTTAAAGACCTGACAATCCCAACTATGTTGTTATACGGAAGCGAAAGTCTTTTGTTAGATATAGAGCCAACAAAGATGCTTGATAAAACATTTCCTGAAAGCCTGCTTATAGAACTTGAAGGCCAGGCACATAATGCAACGACAACCGCTCCGGATCTATTTGCAGATAAAGTATTAAAATTTGCCAGGGAATAAGTTCAAAAAGAACAACACTTACCATGAAAGGAAGAAAAGCTGATGAGCCGTTTTACTTTTCCCGTTGGCTACCACGACATCCATAGAATAAAGATTGTCAATTACCAACTTAACCGCTGGCACTCACTTGGTTACTGCCGACTTGAAGATCTGAAAGCGGCGGCGTCCTGTATGCGGGGGATGGACGATTTCAAGAATGAAATGGTGCGTGAGGGAGAAAAAGCCCTGGCCGAAGAGCGCTATGTGAACGGCTCCTTCTACATACGTGGAGCGGAGTTCTTTGTCCCGCCCCACGATCCAGACAAACTTGGCCTCTATAACCGCTTCATCAACCTCTTCTATAATAAAGTGGCTTCCACTAACTCCATTGAACGGGTTGATATTCCTTACGATGGAGGCGCACTGCCGACCCTGCGCCTTCCTGCTCAACAGGGAAAAGTCCGCGGCACCATCCTCATCCACGGCGGATTCGATTCCTTCATGGAAGAATTCTACTCCATGGCCTGGTACTTCGCCGAGCTGGGGTACGATGTTATCATGTATGAGGGTCCGGGTCAGGGCGGCGCCCTGAAACATCACCAGCTTTACTGGAATAATGAATGGGAAAAACCCACAGCTGCTGTGCTTGACCACTACGGCTGTGAGGATGTGACCACCCTGGGTATCTCGATGGGGGCCTG
This sequence comes from Paracoccaceae bacterium, assembly GCA_003550665.1. Taxonomy (GTDB): domain Bacteria; phylum Pseudomonadota; class Alphaproteobacteria; order Rhodobacterales; family Rhodobacteraceae; genus Alkalilacustris. Next base: position 3,638 of record PUKW01000031.1, read on the forward strand.
GCTCTGTGTCCGGGCTGCTGCTTTTGAACCCCGCATCTCACGGGTTATTATCATGGGTGTGGGCTACGATTTCCTTGCTGCAGTACCCGGACCGCTGGTGGCACTGGTTAAATTCCTGTTTAGGTTTCAGGGGTTCTTTGACCGCATCAGCTGGCTCCAGGCCCGCTTCAGCCAGCAGGAACGCTGGGCCCTCTATAACCTGCTGCACATCAGCGGTGAAGAATCACCGGCAAAAGCATCCCGGGTAATCCTGGACATGAACAATGAAAAACTCCACTCGGACCGGGTGACACAAGATGTGCTGCTCCTAACAGGTGCAGAGGATCACTTCGGTCAGTTCAACATGCACCTTAAGCTCCACCGTATGCAAATCGAAGCCCTTACCAACGCCCGATCAGTGACTGACCGGATCTTCACCCGGGAGGAACACGCTCAAAACCACTGCCAGGTGGGTAATATTGGGTTGGCGCTGGATGTTATGGCTGCCTGGCTGAAAAATGTCTCATGAAGCACGGCTAACGCTGATGCACCTTTTCAAAAAAACTGGCGATTTTCTCAGCTACCGGCTCAGGTGCAACCATCGGGGCAAGATGGCCCAGTTCTGTGAACTCGTGTACGGTGGCCTGCGAGATGTGCTCTGCAACGTGACGTACGCCTGCGTGAAACCAGGAGTGGGCATTTGAGAGGCCTCCCTGCAGCAGCAGCACAGGTGCTGAAATCTTTGCCAGCATCGAGGGATCCGTTGCGCTAAGACCCTGGTACTCATTGCTCTATTGGATTCCCATCAAGTCGGCAGGAACATTGAGGCCCATAGTCTTAAAGGCGTCTGCAGCTTCTAAAGCTGCAATCTCGTCCTCGTTGCCGACGAATTCTGCAAATATGCGCACTGCAGCAGTAAAACGGCCCTGCTTAGCCTCCTCTCCAACTCGCATGACTACGCTGGACAACTGGCTGAGGACCTCTTCACTTATTGCCTCAAAAGCCACTGGCTCATAAGCCGCCAACCCTGTAACGTCAGTGAGCTGGGTTGCCGCACCCAGTATCCAATTTCCACCTGCCGACAGTCCCACAAGCCCGACCGGCTCGCCAACACTGGATGAATAGGCTGCTACATCTCCGATAATACGTGGTGGAGACAGGTCCTCGCTGTGACCGCTGCGTCCACGATTGCGCACACTTATAACATGGCAGGTGAACCGGTCAGCCAGGTAGGGGACGGCGGGTTCCCATTGCAAGGTCCCGTCGTCCATTGCTCCGTGGACAAAAATAAGTGGTAAGCCATCACCCTGGACGCTACCGACGATTTCAGTACAGTCGTCAGAGACAGCATGGTGAATCTTCTTCTCAGTCATAACAATCGCTCTTATTATATCTGTTCTTATTTAACCCGGCTCGATATTATGATTAAGGTGAAAAATATTGTCAGGGTCGTACTTGCTTTTTACCGCGGCTAACCGCCGGTAGTTTTCCTCTCCGCCGTAACCGGCAACGGTGCGCTCAGGGCCCTCGTCAACAGTCAGGTTCAGGTAGCCACCCCCTGTAGCATACGGGGCCATGTCGGAACGCAGTGCACTTATCCAGTCTTTAGCCCTTTCATCGGCACAGGGGTCGGACCAGACACCAAAAGGATAGACATGCCACAGCGCATCAAGGCCGGCCACCGGCCATCCTTTTGCCCCATGCGAGATACTGCCTCCCCAGGTTGAAAGAGCCTGCATGGAGTTAGAAGGGACAGGCATGTTGTAAGCGCGGCCACAAAACTGTTTCACGGCCTGGTCGGGCAGTTCTTTAAGGTGTTCCGATGTTACATGGTGGTGGTTACCGAATTCCATTTCTTCAAGGTCCTGGATATCGGCGTATGGCATCTCCATGATCATTTCACCGGCCGGGCCCAGCTCAAGCAGCGGCGCCGCCGCCCGCCTGGCTTCCGCTTCCGGACCAGCATAGACCATTATAATGAACAGGGCAAGCTTTTCAACCAGTTCGGAAGGAACAAACTCTTCGGAAGGAGCAGTCATAAATACAAGCTCACCGCAAAGTTCATCCGGGGCCCCGGCTTCAAACATGTCGCGGAAGCGCCCAGTAACCTTAACGCCGTCCTCGGGCGGAAAAACCAGCATGAACATGGTCGCATTTTCGAGGGGATGAAGACCAAAAGTTAACTCCGTGGCCACCCCGAAATTGCCACCTCCCC
>PUKW01000123.1 GCA_003550665.1 Paracoccaceae bacterium
GCTGCTCGCGGCGCGTGTCGGCGAGCGGCAGAAAGGCGGGCAGGAAGGCGCGGCCGACATCCTGCGTGAAGGCGAAGTCGGCCTCCCAGTCGCCGGTATTGAGGTCGTCGTAGAAGACGCCGCCCACGCCGCGCGCGCACCCGCGATGCGGGATGAAGAAATACTCGTCGGCCCAGTCCTTGTAGCGCGGGTAGATGTCCGTGCCGTGACGGTCGCAGTGCTCGCGCAGCACGGCGTGGAAATGCGCGGTGTCCTCGGGGTATTCGATGCAGGGGTTGAGATCGGCGCCGCCGCCGAACCACCACGCGCCCGGCGTCCAGAACATGCGCGTGTTCATGTGCACGGCGGGGGCGTGCGGGTTCTGCATATGCGCGACGAGGCTGATGCCCGAGGCCCAGAAGCGCGGATCCTCCTCCATGCCCGGCACGCCGCGCGCCGCCATCGCCGCCTGCGCCTTCGCGCCCAGCGTGCCGTGGACCTCGGAGACATTGACGCCAACCTTCTCGAAGACGCGCCCGCCGCGCATCACGCTCATCAGCCCGCCGCCGGCGTCGCCGCCGTCATCGGCCTTGCGGCGCGTCTCGCGCAGCTCGAAGCGCCCCGCCGGCGCGTCGTCGGCATGCGCATCCTCGAGCGCCTCGAAGGCGGCGGTGATCTCGTCGCGCAGGCTGCGAAACCAGGTTGCGGCGCGGGATTTCTCCTCGGCCATCGCGTCGGTGCGGGGGTCGCTCATGGGGTCTCCGGACGATTGATCCTATTGCGCGATTGGAATCGCGTGCGCCGCAGCCTATCGTTGCGGGGCCGCTCTGCAACGGGGAAACCATGCCGCGCCCGCTTCGCCTCGCCCTGCTCGGGGCCGTCCTGACCCTCGCCGCCTGCGCGACGCCGCTCGAGCGCTGCATCGCCTCCGCCGAGCGCGAGCTGCGCACCGTCGAGCGGCTGATCGCCCAGACCGAGGCCAATATCGAGCGCGGCTACGCGGTGGAGACGCGCACCGATGTGCGCACGCGGATGGTGTTCTGCGACTGGCCCGACCGGCCCGCGGGCGCGCCGCTGCGGATGTGCCCGGTCAACGAGCAGGTGCAGCGGCGCGTGCCCTTGGCGATTGACCGCGAGGCCGAGCGCGGCAAGCTCGCCACGCTGCGCGAGCGCCGCGCCGAGCTCGCGCAGCCCACAGCCATGGCCGTGCAGCGCTGCCGGGCGCAGCACGGCGCGTGACTCAGTGCGCCGGGGCGCTCACCGGATCGAGCAGCGTGCGCCCGCCATCGATGGTCACGATCTGCCCGGTCATGAAGGCCGCCGCGTCCGAGGCGAGGAACTGCGCCGCCTCGGCGACCTCGCCGGGCGAGCCGATCCGTGCGAGCGGGGTGTGCTCGGTGATCTCGTCGCGGAAATCCTCGTTGTCGCGTATGCGGTCCTTCAGGCTCGCGCTCATCACCGAGCCGAAAGCGACGGCATTGACGCGGATGCGGTGCTCGGCCAGCGCCACCGCGAGCGAGCGGGTGAGCTGATCGAGCGCGGCGGTGCTGACCGAATACGCCAGAAGCTGCGGCTGCGTGCGCCGCGCGGCGATCGAGGAGAGATTGACGATCGAGCCGATGCTGCGCCCGGTCTCGCCGGCCTCCTCGGCCTGCGCGATCATGCGCCGCGCGATTGTCTGGCTCAGCCGCAGGCTGGTGAGCAGGTTCTGCTGGAGCATCGTCTCGATGGTGTCGTCGTCGCTGGCGAGCGGATCGCAGGTGCTGCACTGGCGCGAAGCGTTGACGAGGATATCGACGCGGTCGAACGCGTCGATCGTCGTCGAGAGCAGATTGGCGATGGTCAGCCGCTCGCGCAGATCGCCGCCGAAGAGGCGCACATTGTCTTCCTTCTCGGCGAGCGCGCCGACCTCCTTTTCGAGCCGGCGCTCATCCATGTCCGCGAACATGACATTGGCGCCCTTGTCGGCGAAATGGCGCGCGATCGACAGGCCCACGCCGTTGGCCGCGCCGGTGACGATGGCGGTCTTGCGCTCGATGGAGAATGTCATCTGGCTGGGGTCCGCGATGATTTCGATGTGGAGGGGCGCCGATGCGCGGGGGTTGGCCCGACCGGCCGTGCGGCGCGGTACAGGCTGTAGCCGCCATGCGCAAGCAGTGTCTGCACGTCGCGAAAAGCGGCGTCGAGCGCCGCGCGGTAGGGCAGGTGCCGGTTGGCGACCATCCACAGCACGCCACCCGGAGCGAGGTTGCGCGCCGCCGCCGCGATGAAGGCCTGCCCCAGCGCCGGATCGGGCGCGCGGCCCGTGTGAAACGGCGGGTTGGCGAGGATCGCGTCATAGGGCGTATCGGCGGCGAAGGTCAGGGCATCCGCCCAGTGAAACCGCGCCCGCGAATCGGGGACATTGCGCCGCGCGCAGTCGAGCGCGTCGTGATCGGCCTCGACGAGGTCGATCCGCGCGATCCCCGGCCGCGTCAGCGCCCGCGCCGCAAGATAGCCCCAGCCGGCGCCGAAATCCGCCACCCGCGCCGGCAGCCGGTCCGGCAGCGCCTCGGCCAGAAGTGCCGAGCCCGGATCGATCCCGTCGGCGGAGAACACGCCCGGCCAGGTCACGAACCCCTCCGCCAGCCCGATCGGCGCGGCGGCCCAGCCGGCCATGTCCGATCCCGCTGCGGCAAACGCGAAGAGCTTGCCATGCGCCTTGACGACGGGCGCGTCGATATCGGCGCGCGCGCGGCACGCGCGCAGCATCGCATCGACCCCGTCGGTCTTCTGCCCGTCCACGATCACCATACCATCGCTATGCGCTGCCGCCGCCGCGATTCGCGCGCGCCCGGCGTCGCGCGCGCGCGGCAGGCAGACGATGGCCGCGGCGTAGCGCCCTTGCGGCGCGACGACCGTCGCGACCCCGCGCGCCGCCTGCGCGTCGTGATCGGGACGAAAGCTCTGGATGACCTCGATGCGATCCATAGGCAAAGCGGACACGTCATCATCGGCGCGCGCGCCGAACACCGCGATTCGCCCGGTATCGGGCAGAACGAGCGCGCCGCTGTCGAGCGCGCGGTTCAGGCGTGTCGCGAGCATGGCGGGCCGCCGGGGCCTATTCCTTTTCCATGGTGCATTGCAGCGGGTGCTGGTGGCGGCGGGCGAAATCCATCACCTGCGCGACCTTGGTCTCGGCAACCTCGAAGGAGAACACCCCGACCACGGCAAGACCCTTCTTGTGCACGGTGAGCATCAGCTCGAAGGCCTGGGCGTGGCTCATGCCGAAGAAGCGTTCGAGCACATGCACGACGAATTCCATCGGCGTGTAATCGTCATTGAGCAGCAGCACCTTGTACATGGGCGGGCGCTGCGTCTTGCTGCGCGGTTTGGTCACGACCGCGCCGTCGGTGCCGGGGCCCTTCGGCGTGTCGGCCATCTGCGGCGTCTGTCGCGTCACGGTTTCGCTCCGGCTCGGCTAACGGGTTCAGGTGCAGAATATAGCAAAGACACCGGTCGAGAAAAGGGCAGGCACACCATGTGCCCGCCCCCAAGGTCTCAATCGGCACCGGAATCCGCCGGGCTCGCATTGAGCAGCCCGTAGCGCTCGGCGCCGAGCTTGTCGAAAAGATCGAGCTGCGTCTCGAGATAGTCGATATGCCCCTCCTCGTCGCCGATCAGCTCCTCGAAGAGGTTCTTGGAGACATAATCCTTCACGCTCTCGCAGTAGTCGCGGGCCTCCTGATAAAGGTCACGCGCCTCGTGCTCGGCAGCGAGGTCGCAATCGAGCGTCTCCTTGAGCGTCTGCCCGATGCGCAGCGGATCGGGTTTTTGCAGGTTCGGCAGCCCCTCGAGAAACAGGATGCGCTCCACGAGCCTGTCGGCGTGCTGCATCTCCTCGAGACTCTCGGCGCGCGATTTCGCCGCGATGCGGCCGTAACCCCAATCCTCCTGCATGCGGTAATGCAGCCAGTACTGGTTGATGGCGGCGAGCTCACTGCTCAGTGCCTTGTTGAGATAGTCTATGACCTTGGCGTCGCCCTTCATTGCGTCTTCCTTCTGGCGTGGCGCGGCGCAGGCCGCGCAGATTCATCGGGATTTCAAGCGTATCACACGCTTCCATCTGTGCCAGAAAGAGCCTCATGCAACCCCCGCAATCGGCCGGTTTGCCGAGTGCGTGGCGGACCTTGCCGGGGGTGATCAGGGCGGCCGGGTCGGCGGCGCGCATCCAGTCCACCGCGGCATGGATGTCGCGATCGGTGATGCTGGTGCAGGAACAGACGATCATGAGCGTCTCCGGCGCGTGCGGTTCACTTCGTCAGGATCAGCTTGCCGGCGCGGGTAATGCGCAGGACATATTCCTTGCCGTCAAGCCGGATCCGCGCCAGGCGGCCGCCCGCGGTCAGCGCCGCGGCGTCGTGCACTGGCGCGCGATCGCTGCCGGGACCGGCGATGACGGGGCTTGCCTGCGCGGGGCGCCCCGGCGGTCGGTCAAGGGGTGTCTCCTGCATCCGTCCATCCTTTCATGGCAAGGGCTGTGCGGCGCGCCGTTCGCGGCTGGCTGCCGAATTCTTGATCAATCTGGTCGGACTTGTCAATTCCGATTGTTTCAATCGGATTTAGCGCCGCGCTTGCCCTTGCCGCGGCCCGGCGCTAGCACGGCGCGGGGCTGGAGGCGGCGATGACGACACGGGTGGCGATCAACGGATTCGGGCGGATCGGGCGGACGGTGTTGCGCGCGGCGATGACGCGCGGCGACTGGCCCGATATCGAGATCGTCGCGATCAACGACATCAGCGACGCCGAAAGCTGTGCCTACCTGTTCGAATACGACAGCATCTTCGGCCCCTATCCCGGCGCGGTCACGCTCGGCGACGGGCGCATCGAGGTCGATGGCCGCGCGATCCGGCTGAGCCATGCGGCGGACCTCGCCGGGGTCGATCTGTCGGATGTCGATGTCGTGATGGAGTGCACCGGGCGCGCCGACGATTCGGCCGTGGCGCGCGCCGGGCTGCATGCGGGGGCGCGGCGGGTGCTGATCTCGGGGCCGTCCGCGGCGGCGGAGCTCACCGTCGTGATCGGCGCCAACGAGGAGACGCTCACGCCGCGCCATCTCGTCGTCTCGAACGCCTCCTGCACGACGAACGCGCTCGCGCCGCTGGCGCGGCTCCTGCATGCGCGCTGGGGGATCGAGTCGGGCTTCATGACCACGATCCACTGCTACACCGGCAGCCAGCCCACCATCGATGCGCCGCGCGGCGCCCCGTCGCGGTCGCGTGCGGCGGCGCTGTCGATGGTGCCGACCACGACCTCGGCGCAGCGGCTCACCGACACGGTCCTGCCCGAGCTCGCCGGCCGGCTGCGCGGCGCGGCGGTGCGCGTGCCGACGCCGAGCGTCTCGGCCATCGATCTGTGCGTGACCACGGCGACGCCGGTGACCGAGGCCGCCGTCAACGACGCGCTGCGGGATGCGGGCGGGGTGATCGGCTGGACCGAGCGGCCGCTCGTCTCCACGGATCTGCGCGCGCGCCATGAGAGCGTGGTGATGGCGCTGCCCGAAACGGCGATGTCGGGCGGGATGCTGCGGGTCTTCGGCTGGTATGACAATGAATGGGGTTTCTCCTGCCGGATGCTCGACATGGCGCGGCGGATGAGCGACCCAGCTGCGCGCCGCGCGCCGTGATCACTGGCGACGCGGGCGAGGCGGCCTTTTTTGCGGCTTCGGGCTCGCGGATCAGCCCGGCTCGGCGACGGCATCGCCGAGCGGTGACATGATCTCGGTGCAGCCCATGTTGCGCGCGCCGGTCCGCGCGACCCCGGCCGGGCAGGCGAA
>PUKW01000010.1 GCA_003550665.1 Paracoccaceae bacterium
CGCCGAAGCGGATCTGCGGGTTCATCGCCCCCGCCGAGGCCAGAACCGCGCCGCTGTCGAGATCGCACAGATGCGCCGCGATCGTCGTCGAGCCGAGATCGACGGCGAGGCCGTGCAGCCCACCCTCGTGAAAGCCCGGCCATATCCCGGTGATCCGCGGGCGCCGATCCGGGCCGTCGCGATGGATGGCGACCGTCACCCGCCAGTCGCCCCGGCGCAGCGCCGGTTGCAGCCGGCGCAGGATCGCCGGGCCGGCCTCGGGCGCGGGCAGGTCCCATTGTGCGGCGAGCGCGCGGGTCAGGCGCTCTAGATCGCCCGAGGGCTCGTGCATGTCGGGCTCGGCAACCGCGACGAAGTAGAGCTTCGTCGCCGGGTCCATCACCATCGCGCGCGCATCGGCGTCCTTGCGGATCACCTGCTTGTGGACCTGTGACTCGGGCGGCACATCGATGAGCACGTCCCCCAGAATCGCCGCCTGGCATCCCAGCCTGCGACCGGGCGCGAGCCCGCGCTTGGACTCGTATCGCTCCTCCGCCGTGGTGCGGGGCGCGAGGGCGTCGTCGCGCGCGGCGATGCCGTGCTTGGGAAAGTCACCGAAGGCGGGTGCGACCTGGCATTTCGAGCAGATCCCGCGCCCACCACAGACCGAGTCGAGATCGACGCCGAGCGCGCGCGCCGCCTCGAGCACGGTGGTGCCCGGCGCGACGCGCCCGCGCCGGCCCGACGGGGTGAAGATGACGCGCGGATCGGCCATGATGGCGACCTCCTGATTGCCTGCGCCCATGAATAGCGGTCGCTGCGCGGCGGGGCCGTCTGATTGCGCCGGATTCGCGCCCCGCAGCGGCAGGCGTGGAGTTCGAGCAACGGCCGCCGAGTCAACTCGAAAACATGTCGTATCGATGACGAATTTCCGTTGACCATGGGTGACCACCTACGGCACATTGTGGGCGTTGCTTAGAGAGCCACAACATATAGGTTCCGGGCGGCAGTGCCGAAGGGAAAGAGGCAGGTGGGCGCAGGTTCTTCCATCCGGTCGAATCCCTGTCGGACCACATTATGTTGGGGTAGAGTGGCGTCTCGTCGCCGGGACCCCGCTGGGACAGTTTGAAAGGCGGAGCAGATGAAGATCGAGCGCAGGTTCACCGAGGCAGGCAACGACGCATATGCCGAGATCGCCTTCACCACGACGGCCTCCGAGATTCGCAATCCGGACGGCACGGTGGTGTTTCGCAACGAGGCCGTGGAGGTTCCCGAAAGCTGGAGCCAGGTCGCGGCCGACGTTCTCGCGCAGAAATACTTCCGCAAGGCCGGCGTCGCGGCGCGCCTCAAGCGCGTGAAGGAAAAGGACGTCCCCGAGTTCCTCTGGCGCTCGGTGCCCGACGAGGCGGCGCTCAACGAGCTGCCCGAGGCGCAGCGATACGGTGGCGAGACCTCGGCCAAGCAGGTCTTCGACCGGCTCGCCGGGGCTTGGGCCTATTGGGGCTGGAAGGGTGGCTATTTCACCACCGAGTCCGATGCGCGCGCCTATTACGACGAGATGCGCTTCATGCTCGCCCGGCAGATGGCGGCGCCCAACTCGCCGCAATGGTTCAACACCGGGCTGCACTGGGCCTATGGCATCGACGGGCCCGGCCAGGGACATTTCTATGTCGACCCGAAAACCGGCAAGCTCACGCGCTCCAAATCGGCCTATGAGCACCCGCAGCCGCATGCCTGCTTCATCCAGTCGGTGAGCGACGATCTCGTCAATGATGGCGGGATCATGGATCTGTGGGTGCGCGAGGCGCGGCTGTTCAAGTATGGCTCGGGCACCGGCACCAATTTCTCGGGGCTGCGCGGCGAGGGCGAGCCGCTCTCGGGCGGGGGCAAGTCCTCGGGGCTGATGGGCTTTCTCAAGATCGGCGACCGCGCGGCGGGGGCGATCAAGTCGGGCGGGACCACGCGGCGCGCGGCCAAGATGGTCATCGCCGACATGGATCACCCCGATATCGAGGCCTTCATCAACTGGAAGGTGATCGAGGAGCAGAAGGTGGCAAGCCTTGTCGCCGGCTCGAAGATGCATGAGGCGAAACTCGGCGAGATCTTCGCCGCCGTGGGCGCTTGGGACGGAGACGCCGAGGCCGCGACGGACCCGGCGCGCAACGCCGCCCTCAAGGCCGCGATCCGCTCGGCCAAGAAGGTCGCGATCCCCGAGACCTACATCAACCGCGTGCTGCAATACGCGCGCCAGGGCTATACCGGCATCGAGTTTCCCACCTATGACACCGACTGGGACTCCGAGGCCTATGTCACCGTCTCGGGGCAGAACTCGAACAACTCGGTGCGCGTGACCGACGCCTTTCTCGATGCGGTGCGCGCGGACGACGACTGGCAGCTCACGCGGCGCACCGACGGCTCCGTGGCGAAGACCCTGAAGGCGCGCGACCTGTGGGAGCAGGTCGGCCACGCCGCCTGGGCCTGCGCCGATCCGGGCATCCAGTTTCACGACACGGTCAATGCCTGGCACACCTGCCCCGAGGACGGCGCGATCCGCGGCTCGAACCCGTGCTCGGAATACATGTTCCTCGATGACACGGCGTGCAACCTCGCCTCGATGAACCTGCTCGCCTTCCAGCGCGACGGGGCCTTCGACGCCGAAGCCTACATGCACGCGGCGCGGCTGTGGACGGTTACGCTCGAGGTCAGCGTGGCGATGGCGCAGTTTCCTTCCAAGGAGATCGCGCAGCGCTCCTATGACTTCCGCACCCTCGGGCTGGGCTACGCCAATCTCGGCGGGCTCCTGATGACGATGGGGCTGAGCTATGACAGCGACGAGGGCCGCGCACTGTGCGGGGCGCTCTCGGCGATCATGACCGGCGTGTCCTACGCGACCTCGGCCGAGATGGCCGGCGAGCTCGGCCCGTTCGCGGGCTATGCGCGCAACGCCGATCACATGCTGCGCGTGATGCGCAACCATCGCCGCGCGGCCTATGGTCAGGCGCAGGATTACGAGGCGCTGGCGGTGCCGCCGGTGCCGCTCGATGCGGCCAACTGCCCCGATCCGCGACTCGCCGATCTGGCGCGAACGGTCTGGGACGAGGCGCTGCAGCTCGGCGAGGCGCATGGCTACCGCAACGCGCAGGCCACGGTGATCGCGCCCACCGGCACGATCGGCCTCGTGATGGATTGCGACACCACCGGGATCGAGCCCGATTTCGCGCTGGTGAAGTTCAAGAAGCTCGCCGGCGGGGGCTATTTCAAGATCATCAACCGCGCCGTGCCCGCCGCGCTGCGCTCGCTGGGCTACACCCCCGGCCAGATCGAGCAGATCACCGCGCATGCGGTCGGTCACGGCACGCTGCGCGATGCGCCGGGGATCAATCACCAGGCGCTGATCGGGCACGGCTTCGGCAAGGCGGAGATCGCGCGCATCGAGGCGGCGCTGCCCGCGGCCTTCGATATCCGCTTCGTGTTCAACCAGTGGACGTTGGGCGAGGAATTCTGCCGCGACACGCTCGGGATTCCGACGGCGCGGCTCAACGATCCGGGCTTTGACCTCTTGCGCCATCTCGGCTTCACGAAGTCGCAGATCGAGGCGGCCAACAACCATGTCTGCGGCACCATGACGCTCGAGGGGGCGCCGCATCTGGCGCCGGCGCATTACCCGGTCTTCGACTGCGCCGCGCCCTGCGGCAAGACCGGCACGCGCGCGCTCTCGGTCGACAGCCATATCCGCATGATGGCCGCGGCGCAGGGCTTCATCTCGGGCGCGATCTCCAAGACGATCAACATGCCCGCGAGCGCGGAAATCCAAGACTGTCTCGATGCTTACGAGCTTTCCTGGACGCTCGGCGTGAAGGCCAACGCGCTCTACCGTGACGGCTCCAAGCTCTCGCAGCCGCTCGCCGCCGCGCTCGTCGAGGATGACGAGGAGGCCGAGGAGGTGCTCGCCAGCGGCACGCAGCACGAAAAGGCCGCGATGCTCGCCGAGAAGGTGATCGAGAAGGTGATCGTCAAAGAGGTGCGCTCGAGCCGCGAGAAGCTGCCCGAGCGGCGCAAGGGCTACACCCAGAAGGCCATCGTCGGCGGCCATAAAGTCTATCTGCGCACCGGCGAATACGAGCACGGCAAGCTCGGCGAGATCTTCATCGACATGCACAAGGAGGGTGCGGGCTTTCGCGCGATGATGAACAATTTCGCCATCGCGGTCTCGGTCGGTCTGCAATACGGCGTGCCGCTCGAGGAGTTCGTTGATGCCTTCACCTTCACCAAGTTTGAACCCGCGGGCATGGTGCAGGGCAATGACAGCATCAAGAACGCGACCTCGATCCTCGACTACATCTTCCGCGAGCTCGCGGTGAGCTATCTCGACCGGACCGACCTGGCGCATGTCAAACCCGAAGGCGCGAGCTTCGACGATCTCGGCGGCGGCGAGTCCGAGGGCAAGACCCCGGCGGATGGCGACGCCCATGCCGGCGGGCTCGAAGTGCTGCGCCAGATCAGCTCCTCGGGGTATCTGCGCAAGCGGCTGCCGCATGAGCTGGTGGCGCTGCAGGGGGCGGCGGATGCTGCGTCCCAGGTCAGCGCCGTGACCCATGAGCGCAGCATGACCAGCTCCGAGACCGTTGCCGTCGCGCAGCTCGACGCCCGCGCCAAGGCCCGCATGCAGGGCTTCGAGGGCGAAGCCTGCAACGAGTGCGGTAACTACACGCTGGTGCGCAACGGCACCTGCATGAAGTGCAACACCTGTGGCGCGACGAGCGGCTGCAGCTGACCCGGGACCACGCCGAACGGCGCAAGCAGGGGGCCGTCCACTCGACCGAGAGCGGAGGGCCCCCTGCCAGGCCGGGGATAGGGCAGCTTGGGCCGCAGCGCGTCACGTCATTGGTCGAGGACGTTGACCACTGCACTGCGCGACAGACGATCAGCGGGCGTCATCCGGCCCGATAATTGGGGCTTTCGCGCGTGATCTGCACGTCGTGGACATGGCTTTCCTTGAGCCCCGCGCCTGTGATGCGCACGAAATCGCACTTCTTGCGCATCTCGGCGACGGTGGCGCAGCCGGTGTAGCCCATCGCGGCGCGCAGACCGCCGACGAGCTGATGGATCACGGTGCCGGCCGGGCCCTTATAAGGGACCTGGCCCTCGATGCCCTCGGGCACCAGCTTGTCGCTCGCCGCGTCGCTCTGGAAGTAGCGATCGGCCGAGCCGCGCGCCATCGCGCCGAGGCTGCCCATGCCCCGATAGCCCTTGTAGCTGCGCCCCTGGAACAGGATCAGTTCGCCGGGGCTCTCATCGGTGCCCGCAATCGCCGAGCCGACCATCGCGCAGGAGGCCCCCGCCGCGATCGCCTTGGCAAAATCCCCGGAGAACTTGATGCCGCCATCGGCGATCACCGGCACATCCCCGGCCGCGCCGGCGGCGTCCATGATCGCGGTGAGCTGCGGAACCCCGACGCCGGCAACCACGCGCGTGGTGCAGATCGATCCCGGCCCGATGCCCACCTTCACCGCATCCGCCCCCGACCCGATCAGCGCGCGCGTGGCCTCGGCGGTGGCGACGTTGCCGGCGATCACCTGCACGGCGTTGGACCGCCGCTTGATCCGCTCGACGGCCTCGCCGACGGCACGCGAATGGCCATGGGCCGTATCGATGACCACGATGTCGACCCCGGCATCGATCAGCGCCTCGGACCGGGCAAAGCCGTCATCGCCCACGGTCGACGCCGCCGCGACCCGCAGCCGCCCGAGATCGTCCTTGCACGCGCTGGGATTGAGCACGGCCTTCTCGCTGTCCTTCAGAGTGAGCAGCCCGGTGAGCCTGCCTTCGCCGTCGGTCACCAGCAGCTTCTCGATGCGCCGCGCCTGCATCAGGCTGCGCGCCTCGTCGCGGTCGGCGGGCTCGCGCAGCACGGCGAGGTTCTCGGCCGTCATCATCACCCGCACCGGCGTGCGCGCATCCGAGGCAAAGCGCATGTCGCGGTTGGTCACGATGCCGAGCACCCGGCCGGCCTCGTCCACCACCGGAAAGCCGGTGATATTATATCGCTCCTGCAGGGCCTTGGCGTCGGCCAGCGTCTGGTCCGGGCGCAGGGTCACCGGATCGTAGACGATGCCGGATTCAAAGCGCTTGACGCGGCGGACCTCGTCGGCCTGCGCCTCCGGCGTGAAGTTGCGATGGATGACGCCGATGCCGCCCGACTGCGCCATCGCGATCGCCATGCGCGACTCGGTGACCGTGTCCATCGCCGAGCTCAGCAGCGGGATGTTGAGCGCGATCTCGCGCGTCGCCCATGTCGTGGTATCGGCGGTGGCGGGGATAACGTCGCTTGCCGCCGGCACAAGCAGCACGTCGTCGAAGGTGAGCGCCTCGCGAATCGCCATCGCACCTCTCCTCGGGCGGTTTCGGTTGGCAAGGCCGTATTCCACGCTCGCGCGCCAAAGGAAAGGGGCGATCCGTCGCGCTCAGGCCCGGGCGGCGTTGGTGCGCGCGGCCAGGTCCCCGCCCGCCCAGCCACGCAGCACCAGCGCCAGCACCGGCACCACCAGCAGCGTCGCGGCCACCAGCAGGACGCCGGCGACCACCCCAAGCGCTCCCGCGCCGCCGCTCGCGTCGATGACCACCGACGCATAGGCCGCCGCGGGAAAGGTCAGGGCACCCCAAAGCGGCGTGATCCCCGCCGCCAGCAGCCACCGTGCCGACAGCACCAGCGCCGCGAGGATCGCCGCGCCGAGCACGGTCCAGATTGCGGCCAGCATCTCCAGCCCGAGCATCCACGAAACCGTCGCGAAAAGACTCGCCGGCGCGAGATGCACGGCGAAAAGCGGGCGCAGCGGCGGCGGCGGCAGGGACCCGCGCAGCAGTTGCCAGAGGCTCACCGCGAAGATCACTCCCGCCACCGGCATCGTCGCATAGAGGATCGCGCGCGCCACCTCCGCCCGGTCCAGCGCGATGAGCGCGACGGCCCCCACGATGAACCCCACGAAGACGAGGTGCCACACCGGCGTGACGACGCGCCCTTCCTCCGGCCCGGTGGCGATCGACTGCACCACCAGCACGGCGAGCGCAGCGTGCGCGAGCAGCGCGGCGACAACGAGACCCTGCGCAACCCCCGGCGCATACGGCACCAGCGCCGCCGCGGCGAGCATCACCGACAGCGTCATTGTCGCCAGCCCCGCGCGCCCGGGCAGCACCCGCAGATCCTCGCGCAGCACGCCGGGCCGACACAGCATCTTGGCCAGCCAGGCCGCGACCGCGAGGCCAAGGACCGCTACACCGGCGCCGAGCAGGATCTCGCCGATCGCGACCTGGAGTTGATAGGCCGGCTCGGCGCGCCGCCAGGCGAGTCCAAGGCCGAGAAAGCCGAAAATCGGCGCAAAGACGACCGGGGGCATGCGCCGCCATGCATCGGATCGCGCTGCCAAGGCTGACCTCCCGCTTCGGACACCGTTCAAATAGGGCACGCGGCGATGCGTGCACAAGGCTCGCGCCCGGCCGCGCCGATTTTCGGCGCCCGCGCAGGCGTCGCACGACAGTCGTTGACCTTGCTGCGATCGCATTATGTCAGGCGGGTGACAATGCGATCTCATATCCCTCCGCCCGGGCGCTCGCTCCTGTTGGGCCCCGGCGTGACGCCGCGGCTCGAGGCCGGCATCGCGCTCCTGGTGCTCGTGCCGCTCGCGGCGCTGGCCGGGCTGTGGGTGGCGCCCGGTCAGCCAATCCTTGCGCTCGTGGCTGCGGGACTGGCGTTGTCCGGCGGCGCGGGTTTTCTCGTCGCGCTCGCGCAGCATTACCCGCATCGCCGTCTCGGGCTGTGCAACCTTGTGACGCTCACGCGCCTGACCGGGGTCGCGGTGCTCGCCGCGCTCGTGACCGCGCCCGAGGTGTTGCGCGGCGACGATGCGGCGGCGTGGGCGGGGCTGGCGATTGCGGGGGCGGTGCTGGCGCTTGACGGGGTCGATGGCTGGGCGGCACGGCGCGCGCGGCTCGAGTCGCGCTTCGGCGCGCGCTTCGACATGGAAGTCGATGCTGCACTTGCGCTGGCCTTGGCGCTTCTGGCGTGGCAGTCTGACAAGGTTGGTATATGGGTATTGGCGCTTGGCGCGATGCGGCCGGCCTTCGCACTCGCGGCATTGCGGTGGCGTTGGCTTGCGCGTCCGCTGCCCGAGGGCCTGCTGCGTAAGGGGGTTTGCGTGGTCCAGATAGGTGCCCTGACGGCGCTGCTCGCGCCCGTGGTGACGCCGCCGCTGGCGCCGTGGCTCGCGGCGGGCGCGCTGGCGATGCTGCTGGCCTCCTTTGCCCGTGACACGCTCTGGCTGTGGCGCCGGGGCGCGCAGTAATGGCCGGCCGTATCGTGGCACTCCTGCTTGCCGCGCTCTTGTTGCATCTCGTGCTCGTCATGCCCAACCATCCCCGCGCGGTGACGGTCGAGGCGCTGTTTCTGTTTCCGCTCGAGCTTCCGGTGATCCTGCTGGCGCTCGTGGTGCTTCGCGGCTGGGTGGTGCAGGTCGTTCAGGTCGCGCTAGTCGGGGCGCTGACGGCGCTCACGCTCGTCAAGCTCGCGGATCTCGGCACCCATGTCGCCTATGAACGCCCCTTCGATCTCGCGGTCGATGGGCACCTGATCCACGCAGCCTGGACGCTCGCCCGCGGCACCTTCGGCACGCCGCTGACGGTCCTGATCCTGGTCGTCGCGTTGATAGGGCTCGTCGCGCTCGCGCTCGCGATCGGCTGGGCGACCGAACGCTGGGCCGAGCTGCGCGTGCGCGGGGCGGCGCGCGCGCTGACGGCGATCGCCCTCGTGCCCGCGACCGCCCTCGCCGTCCTCGAAGCCGGACACATGCTGCGCGGCTGGGCGCTTCCGGTCACCCCGCCCGGCGCCGCCTTCACCGCGCGCATCGGCGTCGAGACGGTCGAGCGCGCGCAGGCCACCGGCGCCGCGCTCGAGGAATTCCGCGAGGCCGCGCAATCGGACCGGATGGCCGCGCATGACGGTCCGCTGCTCGATGCGATCGGCGATCGCGATGTCCTGCTGACCTATGTCGAGAGCTACGGCCGCTCGAGTTTCGAGAACCCGCTCTATATCGACACCCATACCGGTCGGCTGCGCGACATCGAGGCGACGCTAGAGGAACAGGGGCTTGCGATGCGCTCGGGCTTCGTGACGGCGCCGATGGTGGGCGGGCAGAGTTGGCTGGCGCATGCCTCGATGGCGTCGGGGATGTGGGTCAGCGACCAGGGCCGCTACCGCGCGCTGATCGCGAGTCCGCGGCGCACGCTGTTTCACTTCGCGCGCGATGCCGGCTTCCACACCGCCGCCGTGATGCCCGCCCACACGCGCGACTGGCCCGAGGGCGACTTTTTCGGCTTCGATGCCATCTTCAACGCCGAGGACATGGGTTATGCGGGCGAAAACTACAACTGGGTGACGATGCCGGACCAGTTCTCGATAAAGGCGCTGGACCGGCTGGTGCGCGAGCCCGCCGAAGCGCCCGTCTTCGCGCAGATTGCGCTCGTGTCGTCGCATGCGCCCTTCCTGCCGGTGCCGCCGCTGATCAACTGGGACGATATTGGCGACGGCACGGTCTTCAACGAATGGGCCGATGATGGCGACCCGCCCGAGGAGGTCTGGCGCGATCGCGACCGGGTACGTGAGAAGTTCCGCATCGCGGTGGATTATTCCCTCGAGGTGGTAGGCGCCTACGCCGCGCGCCACGCCGACGACCCGCCACTGATGATCGTGCTCGGCGATCACGAGCCCGCGCGATTCATCGCCGGCGTCGATGGCTACGATGCGCCCATCCATATAATCGGCCCGCCCGATCTCGTCGCGCGGATCGACGACTGGGGCTACACGCCGGGCATGGTGCCCGACTCCGATGCGCCCGTGTGGCGCATGTCGGAGTTTCGCGACGCCTTCCTGCGCGCCTTTAGCAGCGAGGCGCCCGAGTGATACGCGCGGCCTTGCGGATCATCGTGCCGGTGGCGCTGCTTGCGCTGATCTGGCGCTATCTCGACGGGGCGCAGGCGCTTGGTTACCTCGCAAAGGCGGATCCGGGGCTGATCGCGCTCGCGCTTGTCCTGCTGCATGTGCAGATCATCGCCTCGGCGCTGCGCTGGCGGGTGACGGCGGCGCAGCTCGGCCAGCCGCTCGGGCGCGGGCGGGCGCTCGGCGAGTATTACCTCGCGGTGCTGGCCAATGCGGTGCTGCCGGGCGGGGTGCTCGGTGATGCGGGCCGCGCGGTGCGTGCGCGCGGCGCGGTCGGGGTCATGGCCTCGGCGCAGGCGGTGGTGATCGAGCGGCTCATGGGCCAGATCCTGCTGTTCGCAGTGCTGGTGCCGGGGCTGATGCTGTGGGCGCTGCCGGGGCGCGGGCCGGTGCTCGCCGGTGTCGCGGCCTTGGCGCTGGTGAGCTGGGCGGCGCTGCGCTGGGGGCCCGAGGCGGTGCGCGGCTTCGGGCGCGCGTTGTGGCGCGCCTGGGCGCCGGTCTGGCGCACGCAGCTCGGGCTCAGCGTCATCGTCCTCGCAAGCCTCCTGGGCGCCTTCGCGGCCTGCTCCGCGGCGGTCGGCGCGCCGCTCGCCCCCGGGGTGGCGATGGTGCTCGTGCCGCTGACGCTGGTGGCGATGCTGCTGCCGATCTCCGTGGGCGGCTGGGGTCTGCGCGAGGGCGCGGCGGCCGTGCTCTGGCCCGTAGCGGGCTTCAGCGCCGAGGCCGGTGTCGCGGCGAGCATCGCCTTCGGGCTCGCCGCGCTCGCGGCGGCGTTGCCCGGCCTGCTGGTCCCGGCGTTCGACAAGCGGGCGGCCTGAGCCGCCCTACCGCGCGATGGGCGTCAGCGCGGCGGCATCGAGCGCGGCCCCCGTCACCTGCGCCGCCCGGTCCCAGCCCGGCAGCGCGCGCCCTGCCCGCTTCGCCGCAGCGGCGGCGGCGCGATGCGCCGTCGCATCCGTTAGCAGCGTGCGTAGCTCGCCCGCGAAAGCGTCGGCGTCACCCGGCTCGACGAGCCGCCCGGCACCTGCGGGAACCGTGTCAGGCACCGCGCCCGCGCGGCAGCTCACGATCGGCAGCCCGTGCAGCAGCGCCTCGCTGAAAACCATGCCGTAGCCCTCGTAGCGGGTCGCCAGCGCGAAGATCGAGCTGTGCGCATACAGCTCCGCGAGTGCGGCCTCATCGATGCAGCCCGCAAAGCGAACCCGCTCGGCAAGCCCCAGCGCGTCGCGTTGCGCGTGCAAGGCCGCCGCCACCTGCGCATCCTGCTCGCGCCCCACGATCTCGGCCTGCCAGGGCAGATCGCTCACCATCGAAAGCGCACGCAGGAGCACATCATGCCCCTTGCGCGCCGCGAGAATGCCGACCGACAGGATCAGCGGCGGCGTGCCCGGGCCCGTGCGGGCGACATCGGGGCGCGCAAAGCCCGGCAGCGCCACCGACACGCGCCCGGGATCGACGCCGTAGCGCTCGGTGAGCACCTGCGCGGTGTGGGGGCTCGGCACGACGATATGCGCCGCGAGCACGAGATTGGCGCGCTCGCGTTCGAACAGCACCTGCGCGAGGCACCGCGGCAAGCCATCCTCGAGCGCGAGCGGATGGTGCAGCATGACCACCATCGGCGCCGCGACCCCGGCCAGAAGCTCCGTGCCAAGCGCACCGTAGGCCAGACCGTCGATGAGCAGCACCTGCCGCGGCGCCACCGCCGCGAGCGCGGCGCGCGCATGCTCGAGCGCCGCGGCGTCGGGCTGCGGAAACCCGTCATGCAGCGGAAGATGCCGCACCGTCCGCCCCGCCGCGCGCAGCGCGTCCATCAGCCTTGCGTCGTAGATATACCCGCCGGTCTTGGTCGCAAGATCGCCGGGGATGGCGAACACGACCTCCGCACCGCCACTGTCTGTCTCGCTCATACTCGTACTCCACCCATGTGCCGTGAAGTCTAGCGCCGGTCCGCGCGCCGGCAAATCGCGCCGCCGCTCAGTCCCCGGCGATCTCCAGCGCAAAGGTCGCGACATCGTCCCACACGCGCGCCGCCTGAAGATCGCGAAACAGCCAGTGCCAGCCCTCCTCGTATATCCGGAACCCCGCCGCGCCGGCGATCCGATCATGAACGCCGCGCACCCGCTCCGGGGCGAGAAAGGCATCGTTGCGCCCGATCAGCGTGAGCGTCGGCGTCGTGACCTCGGGCGCCGCGGCGGCAGCCCGGTCCATCACGCGCACGAGCCCGTAAAGCTCCCGGCTCGACGGGGTGGCAAAGTGGCGCGGATCGGCACCCACCGTGCGCATCGCGGCGACATTGTCGGACGGCGGCGCCAGCGGCACCCCCTCCCCCGTCCAGCGCCGATCGGGCAGCAGCGTCGCGAGCGTCCAGGCCCCCGCACGTCCGAGCGGATTGAGCGCCCGCCCCCCCGCGATCGCCGGCGCCGCCAGCACGAGCCCGTCGGCCGGCATGCCCTCCCGCGCTGCCGCGAGCGCGACGCCGGCGCCCATCGAATGCCCCACCACGATGAGCGGGCGATCCGGGTGGCGCGCGCGGATCTGCTCGGCGATGCGTTGCGCATCCGCCGCGAGCTGCGCCGCGCCCGGCCAGACCTTGCGGCTTTCATTGGCGCCGAAACCGCGCTGGTCGGGGGCATAGACGGTGATGCCGCGCGCGCGCCAGGCTTCGGCTGCGGCCGCATAGGTCAGCTCGCCCGCGTCGCCGAAGCCGTGCAACGCGAGGATCACGGCGCGCTCCGGCCCCTGCGCGGGCCAGTGCCGCATCGCGACCCGAACGCCCTGCTCCGCCGGCGCCGGTGGCGTCGCGACCGCCGGCGCGCCCGGTGCGGCGCTCGGTGCGACCTGGGGTTCGGGGCCCGGTTCGGGGCTCGGAGCAGCGCGGTCGCCGCATGCCGCAAGGATGAGCGCGCAGCCCAGAGCGGCGCACAGCCCGAGGCGCAGCCTCGCACCCGCGGCGCGCGATATCGCGATCGGCATGGGGCGGATCCTCATTGCATGTATCCGGCTCTCTTCTTAACCTGCCGGAGCGCGCGCCGGAACGGCAAACGCGCATCCGCGATGTCGCGGGGTGGCCACGCCCGCGCGGCGGTCTAGGTCGGCGGGGTGCGGAAATTGCAGAGGGGCATCATGACGCAGATGCGCTATACCAGCACGACCCGGTTCCTGCACTGGCTGGTTGCGATCCTGATCCTCGCGACGATCCCCGTCGCGAACATCATGCAAAGCGAGGATATCGCGCGCGAGACCCAGGACCGGCTATTCATATTTCACAAGAATGCCGGGGTGATCATTCTGTTGCTCGTGGCGGCGCGGCTGATCTGGCGGGCCTTCAACCCGGCCCCGCCCCTGCCCGACAGCCTGCCGGGGGCGCAACGCATGGCGGCCTTCGCGACGCACTGGCTCCTTTATGGCGCGGTGATCTTCATGGCCGTCACGGGGTATCTGCGCGTCGCGGCCGGCGGCTTTCCCATCGAGCTTCTGGACTGGCTCGGCGTGCCGTATCTCGTCTCCGAGTCGGAGCCGCTGGAGGAATGGGCGCAAAGGGCGCATTCCTTTGGGCGCTTCGTCCTCGTGCCGCTCCTGCTGCTGCATATCGCGGCGGCGATCTATCACGCCGTGCTGCGCGACGGGGTTTTCGCGCGGATCTGGCCGCCGCTGGGGCGCTGAACCGGCGCGCGGCGGCGGAAGGTGACCGAGCGCGCCGCGGCGCCGGTCGCGCGGGTGCCCGCGCGGGCACGACCGATCCCGAAATCGGCGATGCGCACCCATGGTCCCGCTGTCGCCACTGTCGCGCGATGGCGTGCGGGGTCCGTTGCCGGCGACCCGGCGCTCAGCGCTCCGTCAGCGCGACCTGCACGGCCGAGAGTTCGGCCTGCGCGACCTCGTGACCGCCATCCTGCAGGACCAGCTCGATCTGCGCGCCCTGCGCGGCGAACCAGTCCTCGAGTGCCCGCGTCATCGGCAGCGGACAGATGGGGTCGCGCCGCCCCGCCGTGATCAGGATCCGCCGCCCGGCGAGCCCCGGCTGCGGCGCCGGTGTCCAGGGGATCAGCGGATGCATCAGCACGGCGCGATCGAAAAGCTCGGGCGCCTCGAACAGGACCGATGCGAGAATGTTTGCGCCGTTCGAGTAGCCTAGGGCGAAGATCGGCGTGTCTGGATGCGCCGCCTTCTGCGCGCCGATGAAGCCCGCCATCCGCGCCGTGCGCGCGGCGAGGTCGTCCATGTCGTAGACGCCTTCGCCGGTGCGCCGAAAGAAGCGATTGGCGCCGTTTTCCGACACGTCGCCGCGCGGCGCGACGAACCCCGCATCGGGACGCAGCTGCGCGATCAGCCCGGTGAACTGATGCTCGTCGGCCCCGGTGCCGTGGAAGGCGAAGATTACCGGCGCGCCTGGCTCCGGCGGCTTGGCGGTGTAATGATAGGCATCGTGGGTCATCGCGCGCCCCGCTCAGCCGCGGATCGGCGGCAGGACCCGCTCGATGCGCGCGCGCAGATGCGCATGCTGATCGGGAATGCGCAGCGTCGTGCCGAGCTCGGCCAAGGATTCGTCGCGCGCGAATCCCGGCTCGTGGGTCGCTACCTCGAACAGCACACCGCCCGGCGCGCGAAAATAGACGGCCCAGAAATAATCCCGGTCGATGGGCGGCGTGACCTGATGTCCCGCCGCTATGAGCGCCGCGCGCACCTCTTCCTGTGCGGCGCGGTCGGGCACGGCGAAGGCGACATGATGCACCGACCCGGCGCCGAGCCGCGCGTCGGGGGCATCGGGGGCGGTCTCGATATCGAGGATTCCGGCGCCGTTGGCATCGGGCAGCGCGTAGCGCGTGATCGTGCCCTCGGACCCGGCGCGTTCGAATCCCATGCTGCGCAGGAGTTCCCCCGTCGCCGCGCCGTCGCGCAGCCGCATCGTGACGCCGTGAAAGCCGTGAATGCCCTGCGCGGCCGGAACCGGCCCGCCCGCGAACGGCGCGCGCGGGTCGTCGGCCACCTCGACGAGGGCGAGCCCCTCGCCATCCGGCCCCGAGAATTCCAGACGCGGTGCGCCGAAACGCTCCGTGCTGCGCAGCCCGTCCACGCCCTGCGCGGCGAGCCGCTCCGCCCAGTCGCCGAGCGTCCCTTGCGGCACCGCGAACGCCGTCTCGGTCACCTCGCCCGCCCCGCGCTTGCCGGGGGCGATGTAGGGGAAGGGAAAATACGTCATCACCGTGCCGGGCGTGCCGGTCTCGTCCCCGTAATACAGGTGATAGACGTCCGGCGCGTCGAAATTGACGGTTTTCTTGACGCGGCGCAGCGACAGGGTGCGGGTATAGAAGTCGTTGTTGACCTGCGGGTCTGCGGCCATCGCGGTGACATGGTGCAGCCCCTTGATATGTTCACGCATTTCCGTCTTCCTCAGATGCCGCAGCCTTGGATCATGGCCGCAGCCGGACAGCGACAGGCGCCGCCATGGGGTCAGGCCCTCGGTCCTCTTGCAAGCATAGCCGCGCTGACGGCTGACTGACCACCTCTGCGGCGCCGGGGCGAGGGCGTGACTGCCCCCGTAGAACCTCTCTGCGTCGATGGCGCAGCCGATCAGAATGGTATCTCGTCGTCGAGATCCGAGGCACCGAAATTATCGCTCGTGCGGGCAGGCTCATCGCCCTGGCCAGCAGGCTTCTGCGGCGGGCCGCCGCCCTCCGAGCGACCGTCGAGAAGGGTCAGCTCGCCCTTGTAGGGGCGAAGCACGACCTCGGTGGTGTAGCGATCCGCGCCCGACTGATCCTGCCACTTGCGCGTTTCGAGCTGACCCTCGAGATAGACCTTGGAGCCCTTGCGAAGATACTGCTCCGCGATGCGCACCAGCGGCTCTGCAAAGATCGCAACGCGGTGCCACTCGGTCTTCTCGCGGTTCTCGCCAGTGTTCTTGTCGCGCCAGCGCTCGGACGTCGCCACGGCGAGGTTGCAGACCTTGCCGCCGTTCTGGAATGTGCGAACCTCGGGATCACGGCCGAGATTCCCCACCAGGATGACCTTGTTGACCGATCCCGCCATGTTCTTCTCCCTTGAGTCGCGCATCCCCGTTAGAGCATCCGCGCGCGCCGGACGAAAGGAAAAACCGGCTTGCGCAGGCAGCCGGCCCGGTCGATGCGCAAGGGGGCCTGCCGGGGCAGCGTATCGTCGCAGCCACGATGCGACACTGTTGCGCCGACGGCGCTTGGCTTACACGTGAATGGATCGCGGACCCTCCCGACCGTGGCGACCGCGCATGCGACCGAAATGCGAATGGCGGTGCGCCAGCCCGAATGATCCCCGCATGCGCCGACGCGTGCCCGAGACGTCTATATGGAAATGCTCATGCGGATAATCCTGACGATCCTGACATCCGCCATCATGGCCGTGTCGATATGGCAGCTCGAGGCCGACCGGGCGGGGTTGAGCATTGCGCCGCTCGACGTCGAGGGCGCCACGCCGGCGACACTTTATTCGACCGCGCAGGGCGAGCCCGCACCCGTCGTGGTTATCGCGCATGGCTTTGCCGGGTCGCGGCAACTGATGGAGCCCTTCTCCCTGACGCTCGCGCAGGCGGGCTACGTGGTGGCGAGCTTCGATTTCGAGGGCCATGGCCGCAACCCGCGCGCGATGTCGGGCAATGTCGACTCGATCGACGGGACGACACGGCTGCTCATGGACGAGACCGCGCGGGTCGCGCGCGCGGCGCTCGCACATCCGCGATCCGACGGTCGCCTCGCCTATCTCGGCCACTCGATGGCGTCGGACATCGTGGTGCGCCAGGCGCTCGCCGAGCCGGCCGGGGACGCCGTCGTCGCGATCTCGATGTTCAGCGAAGCGGTGAGCGTCGAGGAGCCGCGCAACCTGCTCGTCATTGCCGGCGAATGGGAGGCCCGGCTGGTTGAGGAGGCGCTGCGCGCGCTGCGCCAGATCGACCCCGATGCCGAAGCCGGCGACACGACGGGTGATCCCGCCACGGGCCCGGCGCGCCGGGCGGTGATCGCGCCGCAGGTCGAGCATGTCGGGGTGCTTTATTCGGCGACCGCGCTGGAGGCGGCGCGGGACTGGCTCGATGCGAGTTTCGGGCGCGAAAGCGACGGCCCGGTCGCGCTGCGCGGTGGCTGGATCGCGCTGCTTCTGGCGGCCACGGTCGCGCTGGGGTGGCCGCTGGCGCGCGCGCTGCCGGCGGGCGGCCCGCGCCATGCGGAGCCGCTGAACAACAGGCAGTTCCTCGTCGCCGCGCTGGTGCCGGCGGTGGCGGTGCCGCTCGTGCTCTGGCCGCTGGAGACGCGGTTCCTGCCGGTTCTGGTGGCCGACTACCTGGCGCTGCATCTGGGGCTGTACGGGTTGATCTCGCTGGGGTTTCTCGCACGCTGGGGGGCGTTGCGCGGGCAGTTCCCGGCGCGGGTCTGGTGGATCGCGGCCGCGGTGGCGGTGTTCGGGATCGCGGTCGTCGGCGGCGTGATCGACCGATACGTCGCGTCGTTCCTGCCGCATCCGGGTCGGCTCGTGGTGATCGCGGGGCTCGCGCTGGGGGCGATACCCTTCATGCTGGGCGACGGGCTGCTGACCGGCGGCGGCACCGGGCGGCTATGGCGGATGCTGCTCGCGCGGGGGGCGTTCCTGGCCTCGCTGGCGCTGGCGGTGGCGCTGGATTTCGAGGCGCTCTTCTTCCTGATCATCATCCTGCCGGTGATCGTGCTGTTTTTCCTGCTTTTCGGCACGATGTCGGGCTGGGTCGGCCGGCGAACGGGACTGCCCGCCGCGGCGGGCCTCGGCCTCGGCCTGGTGCTCGCCTGGGCGCTCGGGGTGACGTTTCCGATGTTCGACGCGGCGTAGCGCCGGTCTGGCGCAACCGGCTCTAGCCGCTCGCCGTGCGCGGGCCGAAATCGACACAGAGCGCGCCGAGTTCCTCGGGCGACAACATGCTCGCGGCGCAGCGGCAATAGCCGCCCTCATCCTGCGTCGCTTCGAGATGGGCGCAGTCGTCGCAGGTGCCGAACCGCGCGGTCTCGCGCGCCTCGGCGACCTCACCCGCAGCGGCGGCAAGGCTGCGCCGCAGCTTCTCGCGGTCCTCGTCCGGCAGCCGCGCCAGCGCATTCACCAGCGCCATCAGCGGATCGCGTCGCAGGGCTGCGTGTCCGGCTGGCGTGGGATCGTAGCGCACGCTGCGGCCGTCCGTATCGCTGCGGTGACGCTCCAGAAGCCCCATCGCGACCAGCGACTTGACGGTCTGGGATGCGGTGCCGCGCGTTGTCGCGTGAAATTGCGAAAACGCTGAAGGCGTGCGCGAGAAACGGTTGGCCCGCGCAAAGAATCTCAGTGCTGTCCACTGTGCCGAGGTCAGGTCTCCGCCGCCGCTCTGCGCAAGCCGGGCGAGATGTATCAGCATCTCTGCGGTCTGATCGGCGCCATCCGCTGTCATGATCGGGAGGTAGCGAGACGCTATCTTGTTGACAAGGGCTGGCATCGCCGCTAGCGATAATAGCGAAACGAAACTATATGGGCCGCGCGCCGGGAGAATGTCCGATGCAGGACCGCGACAGCTATACGAGCAACTACATCCGCTCCGCGATGGGCCGGGAAATGCTGGATCCCGAGACCGAGCACGCGCTCGCGGTGGCGTGGCGCGATGAGCGCGACGAGGCGGCGCTGCACCGGCTCATCGAGGCCTATGCGCGGCTCGCCATTTCCATGGCGGGCAAGTTCCGCCGCTACGGGGTGGCGATGGAGGACCTCGTGCAGCAGGGTAATCTCGGCCTGATGCGCGCGGCGGAAAAATACGACCCCGACAATGGCGCGCGGTTCTCGACCTATGCGCGCTGGTGGATCAAGGCGTCGATGCAGGACTACGTGATGCGCAACTGGTCGTTGGTGCGCACCGGCACGAACGCGGCACAAAAGAAGCTTTTCTTCAATCTCAATCGCGTCCAGGCGCGCGTCGAGCGCGCCGCCGAAGGCAACGACGCCAGCGCACGCCACGCGATCTGCGCCGAAATCGCGCGCGAACTCATGGTGCCGGCCACCCAGGTGGAGACGATGCTCGGCCGCATGGCCGGTCCCGATCTGTCGCTGAACGCGCCGCAGAGCGATGCCGGCGAATCGCGCGAATGGGTCGATCTTCTCGAGGATGAGGGGCCGGGGACCGAAGAGACGGTGCTCGGCACGCTCGACGCCCGCGCGCGCCACGCCGCACTCGATGCCGCCGTCGGTGCGCTGCCCGAGCGCGAGCGCGACATCGTGCGCCGCCGCCACCTGACCGAGGACCCGCTCACCCTCACCGAGCTCGGCCAGCGCATGGGCATCTCCAAGGAGCGTGTGCGCCAGCTCGAGGAGCGCGCCCTCGGGCGGTTGCGGCGCAACCTCGAGCCGTCACGGCCGGGCGCGCGCGCCGGTGCGCCCGCCACGCGCTGACAGCTCAGCGCCAGAGCCCCGCCACGGCCGCGTCTCGAAGCGCGGCAAGCTGGTGCAGGGCCGCGCGCTCGCGCGGCGCTGCGCCGGCACGCGGCGGATGAATGCCCGCCAGCCCGGCGCGATCCCACGACGGCACGAAGACGAGCGGCCCGGGCACGGTATTGACGCGCGGGGCGGACCGCGTCTGCGGAAGCTCGGAGCGCGGCGCGACGGCAGGAATCCGCGGGGCAGCGGGCGCTTCGACGGGGATCTGCGCGCCATCGATAGGCGCGCGCGCAGGCTCCGGCGGCACCGCGAGCGACAAGGCCATCAACCCCGCAGCCCCCGCCGCGATCCCGGCCACCATCCCCGACAGGAATCCTCCGCGCATGCGCCCTCCCGCGTTCGTGACCGGCGCGCGCCGCCGGGCTTGACCCCGGCGCGCCGGACGCCGCATGTATAACGCGACCCCTGTCGGGGTTCACGCCCAAATCGCAGGACCGAAGGCCCCGCCATGCTGCTGCTCATCGACAATTACGACAGCTTCACCTTCAACCTCGTGCATTACCTCGGCGAGCTCGGGGCCGAAGTGGCGGTCTGGCGCAACGATGCGCTCGACGTGCAGGCGGCGATGGCGCTGCGTCCCGAGGGCATCGTGCTCTCGCCGGGGCCCTGCGACCCGGACCGCGCCGGAATCTGTGTCGCGCTGACCCTTGCCGCCGCCGAGGCGGGGGTGCCGCTTTTCGGGGTGTGCCTCGGGCATCAATGCATCGGCCAGGCGTTCGGCGGGCGCGTGGTGCGCGCGGGCGAGATCGTGCATGGCAAGCTCGCCACCATCCATCACGACGGGCGCGGTGCCTTCGCGGGCATCGAGACCCCCCTGCGCGCGACCCGGTATCACTCGCTGGTGGTGGCGCGCGAGGGGCTGCCTGACTGCCTCGAGGTCTCCGCCTGGCTCGAGGACGGCACGATCATGGGGCTGCGCCACCGCGACAGGCCCGTCGAAGGGGTGCAGTTTCACCCCGAGAGCATCGCCTCGCAGCACGGCCACGACCTGCTGCGCAATTTCCTGCGCACCCCGGAGCCCGCATGAGCGATCCGTTCAAACCGCTGATCTCGGCCGCCTGCGAGCGGCCGCTGACCCGTGACGAGGCCGAGGCCGCCTTCGACATGCTCTTCGAGGGCGAGGCCACCCCCGCGCAGATGGGCGGATTTCTCATGGCGCTGCGCACGCGCGGCGAGTCGGTCGAGGAATACGCCGCCGCCGCCAGCGTGATGCGCGCCAAGTGCCACAAGGTGCGCGCGCCCGCCGGCGCGATGGACATCGTCGGCACCGGCGGCGACGGCAAGGGCACGCTCAACATCTCCACCGCGGCGGCCTTCGTCGTCGCCGGGGCGGGCGTAGTCGTGGCCAAGCACGGCAACCGCAACCTGAGCTCGAAATCCGGCGCGGCGGATGTGCTCGGCGCGCTCGGAATCGACGTGATGGTCCCCGTGGCCACGGTCGAGCGCGCCATCGCGGAGGCCGGGATCGGCTTCATGATGGCGCCGACGCATCACCCGGCGATCCGCCACGTCATGCCCGCGCGCCAGGAGCTCGGCACCCGCACGATCTTCAACATCCTCGGGCCGCTGACCAACCCCGCCGGGGTCCGGCGTCAGCTCTCGGGCGCCTTCTCCGGCGCGCTGATCCGGCCGATGGCCGAGACGCTCGGCCTGCTCGGCGCCGAGGCGGCATGGATCGTGCACGGCTCCGACGGCACCGACGAGATCGCGATTTCGGGGCCGAGCCGCATCGCCGCGCTCGACGACGGCAAGGTGACCGAGTTCGACATTCATCCCGAGCAGGCCGGGCTGCCTGAACACCCCTTCGAGGCGATCCTCGGCGGCACCCCGGCGCAGAACGGCGTGGCGCTGCGCGCGCTGCTCGACGGGGAAAAAGGGGCGTATCGCGACGCGGTGATCCTCAACGCAGCGGCGGCGCTGATCGTGGCGGGCCGGGCCGCTGATCTGCCCACGGGCGCGGAGATCGCCCGCAAGAGCATCGAGTCCGGGGCGGCGCGCGACAAGGCCGCCGCGCTCGCCCGGATCACCTCGGCGAGCTAAAGACTTTCCTTTAAGGCGCTCAACGCAAACGCAAAACGGCCCCCGCTTGGCGGGGGCCGTTCGCGTCACTGTCCCGTCTCGCGGCGATCAGCAGCCGTAGTAGAGCTGGAACTCGATCGGGTGCGGGGTGTGCTCATAGGCATAGACCTCGTCCCATTTCAGCCCGATATAGCCGTCAATCTGGTCCTTGGTGAACACGTCACCGGGCAGCAGGAACTCGTGATCGGCCTCGAGCGCCTCAATCGCCTCGCGCAGGCTGCCACACACCGTGGGGATGCCCTCGAGCTCCTCGGGCGGCAGGTCGTAGAGGTCCTTGTCGGCCGCCTCGCCCGGGTTGATCTTGTTCTTGATGCCGTCGAGCCCGGCCATCAGCAGCGCCGAGAAGGCCAGATACGGGTTGCAGGACGGGTCCGGGAAACGGGCCTCGACACGCTTGGCCTTCGGGCTTTCCGTCCAGGGGATGCGGATCGAGGCCGAGCGGTTGCGCGCCGAATAGGCCAGCAGCACCGGCGCCTCAAAGCCGGGGATCAGGCGCTTGTAGCTGTTGGTCGAGGGGTTGGTGAAGGCGTTGAGCGCCTTGGCGTGCTTGAGGATGCCGCCGATGAACCACAGCGCCTCATCCGACAGGTCGGCATACTTGTCGCCCGCAAACAGCGGCTTGCCGTCCTTCCAGA
>PUKW01000105.1 GCA_003550665.1 Paracoccaceae bacterium
AGCGCGATGGTGCCGGCCACGTTCACGCCGAACTGCTCGGACAGGTAGCCATAGGCGTCGTGGAACATGATCAGCGGCGCATCGCCCACCGGCTCCAGCGTCGCGGTCACGTCGTCGGCGATCGCGTCGATCTCGGCGCGCGCGGCCTCGGCATTGGCGGAGTAGGTGTCGGCGTTGTCAGGGTCGTGCTCGGCGAGCCGCTCGGCGATCACGTCGACCCAGATCTGCGCATTGCCCGTGTTCATCCAGGCATGCGGATCGGTGCCGTCATGGGCATGGTCGTGGTCGTCGTGCCCGTGGTCATCATGCCCGTGATCGTCGTCGTGGCCGTGCTCATCGTCGTGGCCATGCCCGTGATCGTCGTCATGGCCGTGCTCATCGTCGTGGCCATGCCCGTGATCGTCGTCATGGCCATGGTCATCATCGTGATCATGCCCGTGGTTGTTGTCATGGCCGTGGTCATCGTCGTGATCATGCCCTTGGTCGTCATCATGGCTATGCTCATCGTCATGATCGTGGTCATGGTCGTGGCCGTGCTGGAAGTCCTGCAGATGCAGGCCGTCGACCGCGATCAGCGTGACGACCTCGCCGCCGCCCTCGATCCCGTCGATGGCGCGCTGCATCCACGGGGTAAAATCGGGGCCCACCCAGAAGACGAGATCCGCATCGGCGAGCGCCTGCGCTTGCGCCGGGCGCAGCTGGAAGCTGTGCGGATCGCCCCCCTGGTCGAGCAGGACATCCGGCGTGCCCAGATCCCCCATCACCTTCGCGACGAGCGACTGCACCACCGGCGTTCCGGTCACGACGGAGGGCGGTTCGGCGAGGGCGGGCGCGGCGGCACTGGCGAGCAGGAAAGTCATGGTATAACGCATGCGGGACTCCTTCGGTTGCGACACTGCCGGGGGTCATCTATGTAATGAGATAACATGTCAAGCAAGATGCCGATGCCCGACCACAATTCGCCCGAGATCGCCTTCGTCGAGCATGACCATGCCGGCTGCGCCGCTGATGTGATGGCGCGGGCCGAAGCGCTTGCGGCGCGCGCAGGGTTGCGGATGACCCCGGTGCGCCGCCGCGTGCTCGAGATCCTGCTCGAGGCGCACCACGCGCTCGGGGCCTATGACGTGCTCGACCGGCTGGCCGCCGAGGGCCATGCACGCCAGCCCCCCGTGGCCTATCGCGCGCTCGAGTTCCTTGTCGCCAACGGCCTCGCGCACCGGGTCGAGCGACTCAACGCCTTTACCGCCTGCATGCACCCCGACGCCCCGCACAGCCCGGTTTTGCTGATCTGTCGCGACTGCAACGGCGTGGCCGAGGCGCCGGCGGAGTCGGTGCGCGCGGCGATCGGGGCAACCGCCGCGCAGGCCGGCTTCGAGATCGAGCGCACCAGCGTCGAGGCGATCGGCCGCTGCCCGGCCTGCCGCGAGCGCTCATGACGCTGATCGCGGCGGAAAACCTCTCGGCCAGCTTCGGCGGTCCGCCGGTGCTGCGCGATGTCGATTTCGCCATCGCGCCCGGCGAAATCGTCACGATCGTGGGCCCCAACGGCTCGGGCAAGTCGGTGCTCCTGCGGCTGCTTCTCGGCATCCTGGCGCCGTCGCAGGGGCGGGTGCGGCGCAAGCGGGGGCTGCAGGTCGGCTATGTGCCGCAGCGGCTGCATATCGACGCGGCGCTGCCGATGCCGGTGCGCCGGTTTCTCAGCCTGCCCCGGCGGCGTTCGCGCGCCGAGATCGCGCAGGTGCTCGATCGGGTCGGGGTGCCCCATGTCGTCGATCAGCAGATGACGACGCTGTCGGGCGGACAGTTCCAGCGCGTGCTGCTGGCCCGCGCGCTGCTGTCCGAGCCCGAGATCCTGGTGCTCGACGAGGCCGCGCAGGGGCTCGATCAGCCCGGCATCGCGGCCTTCTACCGGCTCATCGACGCGGTGCATCGCGAGCTGGGCTGCGCGGTGCTGTCGGTCAGCCACGATCTGCATGTGGTGATGTCGGCCTCGGACCGGGTGATCTGCCTGAACGGCCATATCTGCTGTCAGGGCGCGCCGAGCGTCGTGTCCTCGGCGCCCGAATACCGCGCGCTGTTCGGCATCGGCACCGAGGGTGCGCTCGCACTCTATCAGCACAGTCACGATCACGGCCATGACGGGGCGCGCGATGCTGGATGACTTCTTCACGCGCGCGCTGCTCGCCGGGGTCGCGGTGGCGGCGGCGACGGGGCCGCTGGGCTGTTTCGTGGTGTGGCGGCGCATGGCCTATTTCGGCGACGCCACGGCGCATGCCGCGATCCTCGGAGTGGCGCTGTCGCTGGCCTTCGCCTGGTCGATCTATGTCGGAACGCTGCTGGTGGCGTTTACCATGGCGCTGCTGGTCTCGACGCTGGTGGGGCGCGGCTGGGCGATCGACACGACGCTGGGGGTGCTGGCACATTCCGGGCTCGCACTGGGGCTCGTGGCGGTGTCGTTCCTGCCCAATGTGCGGGTGGACCTGTCGGCCTATCTGTTCGGGGACATCCTCGCCGTGGCGCGGTTCGATCTCGCCGTGATAGCGGGGGGTGCGTTGCTGGTGGTGGCACTGCTGGCCTGGCGCTGGCAGCGGTTGCTGACGGCGACTGTGAGCGAGGATCTCGCCCATACCGCCGGCATCGATCCGGCGCGCGAGCGGCTGGTTCTGACCGTGGCGCTCGCGGTGGTGGTGGCGGTCGCGCTCAAGGTGGTGGGGGTGCTGCTGATCGCGGCGATGCTGATCATCCCGGCGGCCACGGCGCGCAACTTCGCCCGCGCGCCCGAGATCATGGCCGTCCTCGCCGCGCTGATCGGCGCGGGCGCGGTGATCGGCGGGCTGCACGCCTCGCTGATCTGGGACACCCCGGCGGGCCCCAGCATCGTCTCCCTCGCCGCCGCGGTCTTCGCCGCGACCGTGATCGGCACAAGCCTGTGGCGCAGCGTCGCGGCGCTGCGGAGCTGATCGGCGCGGCGCTGGATCTGGTCAGCCGGGACCTGCTGCGTTATCTGCGGGGGAGAAACAGGAGGACGTTCAATGCCCGAAATCGCGCAGAAATCCCCTTATGCTGTAGAGGTCGAGGCCGGTAAGCGCTATATGTGGTGTGCCTGCGGACGCAGCGCCAGCCAACCCTTCTGCGACGGATCGCACAAGGGGACCGGCGACGCGCCGCTGCCCTTTGCGCCCGAAGAAAGCGGCACGGCCTATTTCTGCGGCTGCAAGCACAGCGCCGCGCGTCCGCTATGCGACGGGACGCACGAGAAGCTGTGATCCCGGCCGAGGCGCTGACGCTGCCGGGGGTGCCGGCGGTGACGGTGGCGCTGCGCCGCTCGGCGCGGGCGCGGCGGATGTCCCTGCGGGTCTCGGGGATCGACGGGCGCGTGACGCTGTCGCTGCCGCGCTCGGTGGCGCGCAGCGAGGCGATGGCCTTCCTGCGCGCGCGCGAGGACTGGCTGCGGCGTCATCTCGCGGCGGTGCCGGAGCCGACGGTGGTGGCACCGGGGGTGGCGCTGCCGGTGCAGGGGCTGGTGCATCGCGTGACCGCCGCGCCGGTGCGTCACGTCACGGCCGAGGGCGGGCAACTCCTCGTGCCTGGGGATGCACCGACAGGGCCGAGGGTCGCGGCCTGGCTGCGCGGGCGGGCGCGCGAATGCCTGTCGGCGGCGATCGCAGCGCACGCAGAGGTGCTGGGGCGCGCGCCGGGGCGCATCACCCTGCGCGATACGCGCTCGCGCTGGGGGTCCTGCACGGCGGCGGGCAATCTGAATTTCTCCTGGCGGCTGGTGATGGCGCCACCGGAGATCCTGGATTACGTCGCCGCGCATGAGGTCGCGCATCTCGTGCAGATGAATCACTCGCGCGCCTTCTGGGCCGAAGTGGCCCGGCTCTGCCCCGACCACCGCGCGCGCGCGCGGTGGCTGCGCGCCAACGGGGCGGCGCTGCATCGCTGGCGATTCGAGGCATGCTGACGCCGCGCGCCGATAGCGGCGCGGCGCATGAGCGGGTCTACAGGTCGTTACGCAGCCGCATCATGCATGGCGAGCTCGCCCCCGGGCAGCCCCTGACCCTGCGCGGGCTGGGGCGCGAATTCGGCGTCAGCATGACGCCGGCGCGCGAGGCGGTGCGCCGGCTCGTGGCCGAAGGCGCGCTGACGCTGTCATCCTCCGGGCGGGTGACAACCTCGGAGCCGGGCGCGGAACGGGTGGAGGAGCTTGCCGCGATCCGGGCGCTGCTCGAGCCCGAACTCGGCGCGCGCGCGCTGCCGCGGGCGCATCCCGCGCTCATCGATCGGATGCAGACGATCACCGGACAGAACGCCGAGGCCATCGACCGGCGCGACGCGGTCGCCTATATGCGCACAAATCTCGAATTTCACCGCACTCTGTATCTGCGCGCGCAGGCGCCGGCGATGCTGGCAATGGCGGAGACGGTGTGGCTGCAGCTCGGCCCGACGATGCGGATGCTTCATGCGCGCGCGGTGCGCGCCGGCCCGCCGCCGCATCATCGCACGATCCTCGCCGCCCTGCGCGCGGGCGACGAGCCGGCGCTGCGCCTTGCCCTGCGCGCCGATGTCACGCAGGGGCTGCGCCACCTCCTCGCGGGCTGAGCTCAGGCATGCAGCGCCCCGTCGCCGCAGGCCAGCGCGGCCTCGCGCACGGCTTCCGAATAGGTGGGATGCGCGTGACAGGTGCGCGCGATGTCCTCGGCGGCGGCGCCGAACTCCATCGCCACGCAGATCTCATGGATCAGATCGCCCGCATAGGGGCCGATGATATGTGCGCCGAGGATGCGATCCGTCTCCTTGTCGGCAAGGATCTTGACGAAGCCGTCGGCGGCAAAGTTGGCCTTGGCGCGGCCATTGCCCATCAGGCTGAACTTGCCGACCTTGTAGGCTCGCCCGGCCTCCTTCAGCTCCTCCTCGGTGGCGCCCACATCGGCGACCTCGGGCGCGGTGTAGATCACGCCGGGGACCTTGTTGTAATCGACATGCCCGGCCTGGCCCGCGATGATCTCGGCGCAGGCATAGCCGTCATCCTCGGCCTTGTGGGCGAGCATCGGCCCATCGATGGCGTCGCCGATGGCGTGGATGCCCTTCACATTGGTCGCGAAATGGCCGTTCGTGGCGACCTGGCCGCGCTTGGTGAGCTCCACCCCGAGCTTGTCGAGCCCGAGCCCCTCGGTGAACGGCTTGCGCCCCGTCGCCACCAGCACGACATCGGCATCAAGGGTGTGCTCGCTGTCATCCTTGCGCAGCTTGTAGGTCAGCTTGGTCTTGGTCTTGAGAACCTCGGCCGACTGAACGGCGGCGCCGAGAACGAAATTCATGCCCTGCTTTTTCAGGATCTTCTGGAATGCCTTGGCGACCTCGGCGTCATTGGCGGGGATAAGCCGGTCGAGATACTCGATCACGGTGACCTCGCTGCCCAGCCGCGCATAGACCGACCCCATCTCGAGCCCGATCACCCCGCCGCCGATCACCGCAAGCTTCTTGGGGATCTTGCCCAGCGACAGCGCGCCGGTGGAGCTCACGATGGTCTTCTCGTCGATCTCCACCCCCGGCAGCGTCGCCGACTCCGAGCCCGTGGCGATGACGATGTTCTTCGCCTCATGGGTGTCCTTGCCGACCTTGACCTTGCCGGGCTCCGGGATCGTGCCCCAGCCCTTGAGCCAGTCGATCTTGTTCTTCTTGAAGAGGAATTCGATGCCCTTGGTGTTCTGGGCGATAGTGTCGTCCTTGTAGGCGAGCATCGCCTTCCAGTCGACCTTGGGCTTGCCGCCCCCCAGCCCCATCTTCGCGAAGTTGTGCTCGGCCTCGTGGAGCATGTGCGTGGCGTGCAGGAGCGCCTTGGAGGGGATGCAACCGACATTGAGACAGGTTCCGCCGAGCGTCTCGCGCCCCTCCACGCAGGCGACCTTCATACCGAGCTGTGCGGCGCGGATCGCGCAGACATAGCCGCCGGGGCCGGAGCCGATCACGATGAGATCATAACTTGCCATGAGGTCTCCTGTGGAGTTGTCGAACGGTCCGCGGAAGGTTTGGCCCCCGGATCAGAGGAGTGCAACCGCGATCATGACCACGGTGGACAGAAACCCGACCGCCCAGATCACCGAGCGCCACGGCACCCAGCCATAGGCATAGGCCGGAATATATATGACCCGCGCGGCGAGATAGGCCCAGGCGCAGGCCGCCGTGAGCGTCGAATTGGCGCCCGATAGCTCGATGACGACCACGGCGAGGGTGAACATGATCAGCCCCTCGAAATGGTTGCTCATCGCGCGCTGCAGCCGCTGCGGGATGCCGCGCAGCGTGCGGCCCTCATCGCGCGGGCCGAGCGCGTAATCGACGCCGAGCTGCATGTTGGCGGCCACGCCGAAGAGCCCGTAATGCACGACCTGCAGCAGCCCGGCGAGGGCAAGGACGGTAAGTTCGGGGGTCACGCGATCACAACTCCGGTCAGCATGTAGGCAAGGCCGCCCACGTCACAGGGCGAGGAAATAGAGCAGCACCGTCGCCGCGAACCCGGCAAGCCAGGCCAGCGTGCGAACCACGGTGATCCCGAAGGCATAGGTGGGCAGGTAGACGATGCGCGCGGCGACGAAAACCTGCATGCACAGAAGTGATTGCGCCGAGAAGTTGTCGCGCATCGCGAGGATCAGCACCGGCGGCGCGATCAGCGCGAGCGCGGTGACGGAGTTGCGCTCGGCCCGCTCGAGGCGTGCCGCGATGCCCTCGGCGGTACGGTGTTCGTCGCGCGACGAGAGCATGTAACCCATGCCGAGCTGCGCCATCACGCCGCTGCTCTGCAGCACCAGCGTCAGCGCGACGAACAGCCCGTACAGGGCCAGAAGGGACATCTCGCTGGTCAGCATCACAGATCCATCAGCAGCCGGCGCGGATCCTCCAGCGCCTCCTTGACGCGCACGAGGAAGGTCACCGCGCCCTTGCCGTCCACGATGCGGTGATCGTAGCTCAGCGCGAGATACATCATCGGGCGCGGCACGATCTGGCCCTTCACCACCATCGGCCGCTCCTGGATCTTGTGCATCCCGAGGATCCCCGATTGCGGCGGGTTGAGGATCGGCGAGGACATCAGCGAGCCATAGACCCCGCCATTCGAGATCGTGAAGGAGCCGCCCTGCATCTCGTCCATCGACAGCTTGCCGTCGCGCGCGCGCTTGCCCATCTCGTTGATGGATTTCTCGATATCGGCGAAGCTGCGCTCCTGCGCGTCGCGCACCACGGGCACCACAAGCCCGTTCGGCGTGCCCACCGCGACGCCCATATTGACATAGTTCTTGTAGACGACCTCGGTGCCGTCGATCTCGGCATTGACCTCGGGCACCTCGTTGAGCGCGTGGCAGCAGGCCTTCACGAAGAATGACATGAAGCCGAGCTTGACGCCGTGCTTCTTCTCGAACAGCTCCTTGTATTCGTTGCGCAGATCCATCACCGCGGTCATGTCCACCTCGTTATAGGTGGTCAGCATCGCGGCGTTGTTCTGCGCATCCTTGAGGCGCCGCGCGATGGTCTGGCGCAGGCGGGTCATCTTAACCCGCTCCTCGCGCGCGGCGTCACCGGCGGCGACCGGCGCGCGCGGGGCCTGACGCGCGGGCTCGGCGGTCTTGTCGGGGGCGGGGGCCGAGTCGGGGGCGGGGGCCGAGCCTGGGGCGGGGGCCGAGGTCTTCGCCGCCGGGGTCCCCTTGGCGGCGGCCCTCTGCACATCCTCCTTCATCACGCGCCCGTCGCGCCCGGTGCCCTCGACATCGTCGCGCGACAGCCCCTTCTCGGCCATCATCTTGCGCGCCGAGGGGGCGTCCGCGACATCGCCTGCCGGGGCCGCGGCGGGGGCCTTCGCGGCGTCGGCGGTCGTCGCCGCCTTGCCCGCTTGCGCCGGCGCGCCGGCGCCCTGCATCATCGTGGCCAGCTTGCCGCCGGCCGCGACGGTCGTGCCCTCCTCGGCGACGATCTCGCCGAGCGTGCCGGCGGCCGGCGCCGGAACCTCGACCGAGACCTTGTCGGTCTCGAGCTCGCACAGCATCTCGTCGGCCGCGACGGTGTCGCCGGTCTTCTTGAACCAGGTCGAGACGGTGGCCTCGCTCACGCTCTCGCCGAGCGCGGGCACCATCACGTCGATCGTTTCACCCGAGCCTGCGGCCGCGTCGTCCGGCGCCGCAGGCTTCGAGGCGGGCACCTTCTCGTGGCGCGGCGTCGGCTCTTCGGAGCCGGCATAGCCCGCCTCGGCGATCACCGCGAGCAGCGCATCGACCCCCACGGTCGCGCCTTCCCCGGCGACGACCTCGCTGAGCACGCCCTCGGCGGGGGAGGGCACCTCGACGGTGACCTTATCGGTCTCGAGCTCGCACAGCATCTCGTCGACGGCGATGCTGTCGCCGGGCTGCTTGAACCAGGTCGCGACGGTCGCTTCGGTGACGCTTTCGCCCAGGGTGGGCACGCGGACTTCCTTGGTCATGAATTATCCCTCGATGGTGAGCGCCTCGTTGACGAGCGCCTCCTGCTGTCGCTTGTGTTCGCGCGCGAGGCCCGTGGCGGGCGACGCCGAGGCGTTGCGTCCGACGAAGCGCGGGCGGCTGTGCTTTGCCTCGATGCGGGTGAGCACCCATTCGAGATTGGGCTCGATATAGGTCCAGGCGCCCTGGTTCTTGGGCTCCTCCTGGCACCAGACGATCTCTGCGCCCTTGAAACGCTCGAGCTCCTTGACCAGCGACATCGCCGGGAAGGGGTAATACTGCTCGATGCGCAGCAGATAGATATCGTCGATTCCGCGTCGATCCCGTTCCTCCAGAAGATCGAAATAGACCTTGCCCGAGCACATCACCACGCGGCGGATCTTGCCGTCGGGCTTGAGCTCGGTGTCGCTGTGCCCCTTCTCGGCATCGTCCCACAGCACGCGGTGAAAGGACGAGCCTTCGAGGAAATCCGCCGTGCCGGAGACGCACAGCTTGTGGCGCAGAAGCGATTTCGGCGTCATCAGCACGAGCGGCTTGCGGAAGGTGCGGTGAATCTGGCGGCGCAGGATGTGGAAATAGTTCGCCGGGGTCGAGCAGTTGGCGACGATCCAGTTGTCCTCCGCCGAGTTCTGCAGGAACCGCTCCAGCCGTGCGGAGGAGTGCTCCGGCCCCTGGCCCTCGAAGCCGTGCGGCAAGAGCATCACCAGCCCCGACATGCGCAGCCATTTGCGCTCACCCGAGCAGATGAACTGGTCGAACATGATCTGTGCGCCATTGGCGAAGTCGCCGAACTGCGCCTCCCACAGGGTCAGCGCGTTGGGCTCGGCCAGCGAATAGCCATACTCGAAGCCGAGCACCGCGTATTCCGAGAGCATCGAGTCGATGACCTCGAAGGGGGCCTGGCGCTCGGACACGTGGTTGAGCGGGTAATACCGCTTCTCGGTATTCTGATCGACGAAGGCCGAATGGCGCTGCGAGAAGGTGCCGCGGGTCGAGTCCTGGCCCGACAGCCGCACCGGGTAGCGCTCCATCAGCAGGCTGCCGAAGGCGAGCGCCTCGGCGGTGGCCCAGTCGAAGCCCTCGCCGGTCTGGAACATCTTGCGCTTGGCCTCGAGCTGGCGGCCCACCGTGCGGTGCAGGTTGAAGCCCTCGGGCGCCTGCGTGAGCACGCGGCCCAGCGTGTCCATGGCATCCTGCGATATCCATGTCTGGCCGCGCTGGTATTCCTCGCCCTTGCGATCGAGATGCGACCAGCGCCCGTCGAGCCAGTCCGCCTTGTTGGGGCGGTAGTCCTTGCCGGCCTCGAACTCGTCGTTGAGGAAGGCCTGAAACTGCGCCTTCTTGTCCTCGACCTCGCCTTCTGGGATCAGCCCGTCGCGCACCAGCCGCTCGTTGTAGATCTGCAGCGTGGTCTTGTGCTTCTTGATGCGCTCATACATCTGCGGCTGGGTGAACATGGGCTCGTCACCCTCGTTGTGCCCGAACCGGCGATAGCAGAAAACGTCGATGACGACGTCCTTGCGGAATTTCTGCCGGAACTCCGTGGCGACCTTGGCGGCATGGGTGACGGCCTCGGGATCGTCGCCATTGACGTGAAAGATCGGCGCCTCGACCATCAGCGCGATATCGGTCGGGTAGGGCGAGGAGCGCGAATAGCGCGGACTCGTGGTAAAACCGATCTGGTTGTTGACGACGATATGGATCGTGCCGCCGGTGCGGTGCCCCTTCAGCCCTGAAAGCCCGAAGCATTCGGCCACCACGCCCTGCCCGGCGAAGGCCGCATCACCGTGCAGCAGCACCGGCAGCACCGAGCGGCGCGTCGTGTCGCCGCGCTGGTCCTGCTTGGCGCGCGCCTTGCCGACCACGACGGGATTGACCGCCTCGAGATGCGAGGGGTTCGCGGTCAGCGACAGATGCACCTCGTTGCCGTCGAATTCGCGGTCCGACGACGCGCCGAGATGGTATTTCACGTCGCCGGAACCGTCGACCTCCTCGGGCTTGAAGCTACCGCCCTGGAATTCGTTGAAGATCGCGCGGAAGGGCTTGCCCATCACGGTGGCGAGCACCGAGAGCCGGCCGCGATGCGGCATGCCGATCGCGACCTCCTTGACCCCGAGCGCCCCGCCACGCTTGATGATCTGCTCCATCGCGGGCACCACCGCCTCGCCGCCGTCGAGCCCGAAACGCTTGGTGCCCATGTATTTGACATGCAGAAACTTCTCGAAGCCCTCCGCCTCGACCAGCTTGTCGAGGATGGCGCGGCGGCCGCGCGCGGTGAACTTCACCTCCTTGCCGTACCCCTCGATCCGCTCCTTGAGCCAGGCGGACTGCTCCGGGTCGGAGATGTGCATGAACTGCAACGCGAAGGTGCCGCAATAGGTGCGATGGACGATGTCGAGGATCTCGCGCATCGTCGCGAATTCCAGCCCGAGGACATGGTCGATGAAGATCGGCCGGTCCATATCGGCCTCGGTGAAGCCGTAGGTCTTCGGGTCGAGCTCGGGATGCGGGGTCTGGTCCCGCATGCCGAGCGGATCGAGATCGGCGACGAGATGGCCGCGGATACGAAAGGCGCGGATCAGCATGATCGCGCGGATCGAATCGAGCACGGCGCGGCGCAGCTGATCGTCGGTGACCTCGGCGCCGTGTTCGGTGGCGCGCTTGCGGATCTTCTCGCCCGTCTCCTTGGCCTGCTTGCCGATCTCGGGCCACTGCCCGTCGAGCGCGGCGGTGAGCTCGTCGCTCGGGTGCAGCGGCCAGTCCGCGCGCGCCCAGGAGGGGCCGCTGGCCTGCTCGATCGGGTCGCCATCCTCGTCGAAGCTGGCGAAATAGCGCGCCCAGGCGGCGTCAACCGCGTCCGGGTCGCGCACATACTCGGCATAGAGCCGGTCGATATAGGCGGCGTTATGCCCTTGCAGGAAGCTGGAGGCGTGGAAGGCGTCGTTCGAGCTTTGATCCGTCATCGCATGCACCCGTCAAAAAAAGCCCGCGCCGGGATGGCGCGGGCAAGGAGCGTCACTTGCCGGTGGCCTTGAGCACCGCCTCGCCGAGCCCGGCGGGGCTGTCGGCGACGGTGATGCCGGCGGATTTCATCGCCTCGATCTTGTCCTCGGCACCGCCCTTGCCGCCGGCGACGATCGCGCCCGCATGGCCCATGCGCCGCCCCGGCGGGGCCGTGCGCCCGGCGATGAAGCCCGCGCAGGGCTTGGACCGGCCCTTCTTCGCGGCCTCCTTGAGCAGGGCGGCGCCCTCTTCCTCGGCCGAGCCGCCGATCTCGCCGATCATGATGATGCTCTCGGTCTCGTCATCGGCGAGGAACCATTCGAGCACCTCGACGAACTCGGTGCCCTTGATCGGGTCGCCGCCGATGCCCACGCAGCTCGACTGCCCGAGCCCGACATCGGTGGTCTGCTTGACGGCCTCGTAGGTCAGCGTGCCCGAGCGCGACACGACACCCACCGAGCCGCGCTTGTGGATATGGCCGGGCATGATGCCGATCTTGCAGGCGTCCGGCGTGATCACGCCGGGGCAGTTCGGCCCGATCAGCACCGAGCCCGAGCCCTCGAGCGCGCGCTTGACCTTCATCATGTCCAGCACCGGGATACCCTCGGTGATGCACACGATGAGTTCCATCTTCGCGTCGATCGCCTCGAGGATCGAGTCGGCGGCGAAGGGCGGGGGCACGTAGATCACGCTGGCATTGGCGTCGGTCCTCGCCTTGGCCTCGTGCACCGAGTTGAACACCGGCAGCTCGAGATGCACGGACCCGCCCTTGCCCGGCGTGACGCCGCCGACCATCTGCGTGCCGTAGGCGATGGCCTGTTCGGAGTGGAATGTCCCCTGCGAGCCGGTGAAGCCCTGGCAGATGACGCGCGTGTTCTTGTCGACGAGTACGGACATCCGCGTTATCCCTTCACCGCTTTGACAATCTTCGCGGCCGCGTCGGAAAGGTCATCCGCCGCGATCACGTTGAGCCCGGAGGTCTTGATGATCTCCTTGCCCTTCTCGACATTCGTCCCCTCGAGCCGCACCACCAGCGGCACCTCGAGCCCGACATCCTTGACCGCCGCGATCACGCCCTCGGCGATGATGTCGCAGCGCATGATGCCGCCGAAGATGTTGACGAGAATGCCTTTGACGTTCTTGTCGGAGGTGATGATCTTGAACGCCTCGGTGACCTTCTCCTTGGTCGCGCCGCCGCCGACATCGAGAAAGTTCGCCGGCTCCGCGCCCTTGAGCTTGATGATGTCCATCGTCGCCATGGCGAGCCCGGCGCCATTGACCATGCAGCCGATCTCGCCGTCGAGCGCGATGTAGTTGAGATCGAATTTCGAGGCTGCGAGTTCCTTGGAATCCTCCTCGGACTCGTCGCGCAGGCTCGCGATGTCGGGCTGGCGGTAGAGCGCGTTCGAGTCGAAGCCCATCTTGGCGTCGAGGCATTTCAGATCGCCCTCGTCGCTGACGATGAGCGGGTTGATCTCGACCATCTCGGCGTCACGCTCGATGAACAGCTTGTAGAGCTTGTTCACAAGATCGACGCACTGCTTGATCTGCTTGCCCTCGAGCCCGAGAGAAAACGCCACGCGGCGGCCGTGGAAGGGCTGCACGCCGGTGACGGGATCGACGCTGAAGGAGAGGATCTTCTCGGGCGTGGAGGCCGCGACCTCCTCGATATCGACGCCGCCCTCGGTGGAGCACACGAAGGAGACGCGGCTCGTCACCCGGTCCACCAGCAGCGCGAGATAAAGCTCGCGCGAGATGCCGGAGCCGTCCTCGATATAGATGCGGCCGACCTGCTTGCCGTCAGGGCCGGTCTGATGCGTCACCAGCGTGCGCCCGAGCATCGCGCCGGCGTGATCGGCGGCCTCCTCGACCGATTTCGCGAGCCGCACGCCACCCTTGTCGCCGGCGCTGGCCTCCCTGAAGGAGCCCTTGCCGCGTCCCCCGGCATGGATCTGGGCCTTCACCACCCAGAGCGGCCCGTCGAGCTCTCCGGCGGCGGTCTTGGCTTCGTCGGCCTTGAAAACGACCCTGCCCTGCGAGACCGGGGCACCGTAGCTGCGAAGGAGCGCCTTCGCCTGATATTC
Source organism: Paracoccaceae bacterium (assembly GCA_003550665.1). Taxonomy (GTDB): domain Bacteria; phylum Pseudomonadota; class Alphaproteobacteria; order Rhodobacterales; family Rhodobacteraceae; genus Alkalilacustris. The sequence goes on from PUKW01000105.1 coordinate 13,553, forward strand.
ATGAATGTTCACGAAACTGTCCCTAACTGCTGCGGTCCGCGACTTCTTGGCACATCGCACAGTCTGGGAAAAACGATTTCGGAAGACAAGCGTTGTCGGCCGGCGTTTTTCGGCAACTTGTGATCACACCCTCGCGGGGTGTGATCACAAGACCGGGTCACTTCAGCGCCGGGTCGATTCCCTTGCACGCCGCGAGCAGCCCTTCGACCGCCTCGACGGAATGCTTGAGCATCGCCTTCTCCTCCTTGTCGAGACTGATCTCGATGACCTTCTCGATGCCGCCTGCGCCGATCACCGTCGGCATGCCGACATACATGCCCTTGAGCCCGTATTTGCCCTCGACATACGCGGCGGCGGGCAGCACGCGCTTCTGGTCCCTGAGATAGGCTTCGGCCATCTCGATCGCAGATGTCGCCGGGGCGTAGAAGGCCGAGCCGCTGCCCAGCAGCCCCACGATCTCGGCGCCGCCGTCGCGCGTGCGCTGCACGATCGCGTCGAGCCGCTCCTGCGTCGTCCAGCCCATCTTCACCAGATCGGGCAGCGGAATCCCCGCCACCGTCGAGTAGCGCACCAGCGGCACCATGGTGTCGCCATGCCCGCCGAGCACGAAGGCCGACACGTCACGCATCGACACGTTGAACTCGAGGCTCAGGAAATGCCGGAACCGTGCCGAGTCGAGCACCCCGGCCATGCCGCAGACCTTCTCGCGCGGCAGCCCCGAATACTGCTGCAGCGCTGACACCATCGCGTCGAGCGGGTTGGTGATGCAGATCACGAAGGCGTCCGGGGCATTCGCCTTGATCCCTTCGCCGACGGCCTTCATCACCTTCAGGTTGATGCCCAAGAGATCGTCGCGGCTCATGCCGGGCTTGCGCGGCACGCCCGCGGTGACGATGCACACATCGGCCCCGGCGATGTCGGCGTAATCCGTGGTGCCCTTGAGCGCGGCGTCGAAGCCCTCCACCGGGCCGCTCTCGGCGATGTCGAGCGCCTTTCCCTGCGGCGTGCCCTCGGCGATATCGAACAGCACGACGTCGCCCATTTCCTTGATCGCGGCGAGATGGGCGAGCGTGCCGCCGATCTGCCCCGCGCCGATCAGCGCGATCTTGGGTCTGGCCATGATTCCGGTCTCCGCTGCGATTGAATGACGCGGCGATGCGTAGTGGCTGATGCCGCCGCGCGCAAGATGCGCCGGCGTGCCCGCGGGCTGTCACTCCGCGCGCGGCTGGGTTAAGGCGGGGCCAAGGCGTGGGAAATCCGGCGGGAGGCCGGGAAATGTTCGATCCGGTCTTCTATGCGCTGGCGGTGCCGGCGGTGGTCTTCGCGGGGGTCTCCAAGGGCGGCTTCGGCTCCGGCGCGGCTTTCGCGGCGACGCCGATTCTCGCCCTCGTGGTGGAGCCGGCGATGGCGCTCGCGCTGATGCTGCCGCTGTTGATGCTGATGGATGTGGCGGCGCTGAGGGCGTATTGGCGCGGCTGGCACGGGCCGTCGGCACGGGTCCTGATCCTGGGGTCGGTGCCCGGCATCGTGCTGGCGGGGTTGCTCTATGATCATGCGCCGCCGGATCTCTTCCGCTTCATGATCGGCGCGCTCGCCGTCGGGTTTGTCGCGTTTCAACTGGCGCAAAAGGCCGGCTGGCTGCGCTTCGCCGCGGGCGATTTCTCGGCGCGGAAGGGCTATCTGGCGGGCGTCGCGGCCGGCTTCACGAGCTTCATCAGCCATGCCGGCGGCCCGCCCGTGGCGGTGTTCCTTCTGTCGCAGCCCATTCGCAAGACCGTCTATCAGGCTACAACGGTGATCGTGTTCTGGGCGATCAACCTGCTCAAGCTGCTGCCCTTTCTCTGGCTGGGCTTCTTCACCGCGGAGACCGCGACGGCGAGCCTGATGCTCGCGCCGCTCGCCTTTCTCGGGGTCTGGATCGGGGTGCGGCTGCACCACATGATCCCCGAGACCTATTTCTTCGCGCTGACCTATGTGCTGCTGACCGTGACGGGGACGCGGCTGATCTGGGTGTCGCTGGCCGGGTGAGGGCGCTGCGGCGCGGCAAATCGGGGCTTGTCGGGGCGGTGGCGAATGTGAAGGCTGTGCGCGACGTGACTGCGAGGGGGAATCATGGATCAGCGCGACCGACCGTTCCGCTCGATGCTCTACATTCCGGGCGCGAAACAGCGTGCGCTCGAAAAGGCCGCCGGGCTCGCGGCGGATGCGATCATCTTCGATCTTGAGGACGCCGTGGCGCCCGAGACGAAGACCGAGGCGCGCAACACCCTCGCCGCCGCGCTGCGCGACATCGATTACGGCCCGCGCGCGCGGATCGTGCGCATCAACGCGCTCGATACCGATTGGGGCGCCGATGACATCGCCGCGCTGGCGGGGCTCGGGCTCGACGGGGTGCTGCTGCCCAAAGTCAACGCGGCGGCCGATATCGAGGTGCTCGCCGCCGCGATGCCCGACGCGCCGCTCTGGGCGATGATGGAGACGCCGCTCGGCGTGCTCAACGCCGGCGAGGTGGCGGCGCATCCGCGCATGGCCGGCTTCGTGATGGGCACCAACGATCTCGCCAAGGAGCTCGGCAGTACCGGGCGCGGGGCGATGGCGACGGCGCTGCAGACCTGTCTGCTGGCGGCGCGCGCGCATGGGCGCATCGCGGTGGACGGGGTCTACAACGCGTTTCGCGACGCCGAGGGGCTGCGCGCGGAGTGCGCCGAGGGGCGCGATCTGGGCTTCGACGGGAAGACGCTGATCCATCCCGATCAGCTCGCCGTGGCCAACGAGGTGTTCGCCCCCGATGATGCCGCCGTAGCGCTGGCCCGCCGGCAGATCGAGGCTTTCGAGGCGGCGCAGGCCGCGGGCGAGGGCGTGGCCGTGGTCGATGGCGCGATTGTCGAGAATCTGCATGTCGAGACGGCAATACGCACCCTGAGGCGTGCAGAATTGATCGAAAAACTGAAAGGGGACGCATGAGCTGGTTCATCCTCGTCGCCGGGATCGCGCTGTGGTGGGGCGGGCATCTGTTCAAGCGCCTCGCCCCGGACCTGCGCGCCGGGCTCGGTACCGCGGGCAAGGGTATCGCCGCCGCGGTGATCGTCGCGGGGCTCGTGCTCATGGTCATCGGCTACCGCGGCGCGCCGCATGTTAATGTGTGGTTTCCGCCGCTCTGGACGGTGCATCTGACCAATCTGCTGATGCTGATCGCGGTCGGCTTCTTCGCGATCAGCCACTCGAAAGGGTCGATGCGCGGCCGCTTTCGGCATCCGCAGCTCATCGCGGTCAAGACCTGGGCGGTGGCGCATCTGATCGTGAATGGCGATCTCGCGGCGATCATCCTGTTCGGCGGGTTGCTCGCCTGGGCGGTGGTCGAGGTGATCACCATCAACCGCGCCGAGCCCGACTGGACCGCGCCCGCGCCCGGCCCGGCGAGCCGCGACGCGATCACCGTCGCGGTGACGGCGGTCGGCTTCGCCGGCATCGCCGCGATTCACGCCTGGCTCGGGGTGTGGCCGTTCCCGGGAGGCATGTGATGCTGGCGTATCGTTTGCTGACGGGGGGCGACGATCCGGCGTTCTGCCACAAGGTCACCGAGGCGCTCGCCAAAGGCTGGCAACTGCACGGCGCCCCGGCCTATGCGCATGACCCGCAGACGGGCGCGATGCGATGCGCGCAGGCGGTGGTCAAGGATGTGCCCGGCCTCGACTACGACCCTGACCAAAAGCTGGGAGTCCTGTGATGGCACGCGCGCAGACGGGACGCTTCTTCGAGGATTACGCACCGGGGCAGGTGATCCGCCACGCCGTGCCGCGCACGGTCGGCGCGGGCGAGCGCGCCCTCTATCACGCGCTCTACCCGGCGCGCGGCGCACTGCACTCGGCCGACAGCTTCGCGCAGAGCTGTGGCCTCGCGGCAAGCCCGCTCGACGATCTGCTGGTATTTCACACCGTCTTCGGCAAGACCGTGCCGGATGTCTCGCTCAACGCGGTGGCCAATCTGGGTTATGCCGAGGGGCGCTGGCGGCGCCCGGTCTGGCCGGGGGACACGCTGCGCGCGGAATCCGAGGTGATGGGGGTCAAGGAGAACTCGAACGGCACGACCGGCGTCGTCTGGGTGCGCACGCGCGGGCTGAACCAGCACGACGCCGTGGTGCTCGAATATGTGCGCTGGGTGATGGTGCGCAAGCGCGACCCCGACAGCCCCGCGCCCGACCCCGTCATGCCCGAACTCGCCGCAGCGGTGGCGCCGGAGGCGCTCGAGGTGCCCGAGGGGCTCGATCTTACCGGTTATGACTTCGACCTTGCCGGCGAGCCGCATCGCTGGAGTGATTACGAGGTCGGCGCGGTGATCGACCATGTCGATGGTGTCACCGTCGAGGAGGCCGAGCACATGATGGCCACCCGGCTGTGGCAGAACACCGCGCGGGTGCATTTCGACACCACCCATCGCGAGGACGGCAAGCGGCTGATCTATGGCGGCCACGTCATCAGCATGGCGCGCGCGCTGTCCTTCAACGGCCTCGCGAATGCCCAGATGATCGTCGCCCTCAATGGTGGTGCGCACGCCAATCCGTGCTTCGCTGGTGACACGATCAAGGCCTGGTCAGAGGTGCTCGACCGGGCCGACACCCCGGCGCCGGGGGTCGGCGCGCTGCGGCTGCGGCTCGTGGCGGAGACGGGCGAGCACATGACCCCGGGCGAGCTCAGGGACGAGGAGGGGCGCTACCTGCCGCATGTGCTGCTCGATCTCGATATCTGGGTGCTGATGCCGCAATGACCCGCTGCGTGATCACCCTGCGCGCCGCTGTGATCACATGGCCCGGAATCGCCGCCGCTGCGACACCACCCCTCGTGACAGCGCCGCGAAATACGCTATGACTCAACGAAATCCGTCCGCCCGCCCGACGGGCGCGCCAAGAGAAGGGAGCCGCCAATGGCCGATGTGAACCGGGGGAAACGACCACTATCGCCGCATCTGCAGGTCTACCGCCCGCAGATCACCTCCGTGATGTCGATCCTGCACAGGTTGACGGGGATCGGGCTGACGCTCGGCGCGGTGCTCGTGATCTGGTGGCTGATCGCCGCGGCGATCTCGCCAGAGGCCTTTGCCACCGCCGATGGCTTCCTGACCTCCTGGTTCGGGCTGCTGATCCTGGTCGGCTCGCTCTGGGCGCTGTGGTACCACGCGCTCAACGGCATCCGCCATCTCGTCTGGGATGCGGGCTACGGCTACGAGCTCGACGTGATGGAAAAGAGCGGCTGGGCCGTGGCGGGGGGCTCCGTCGTGCTGACCGTGCTCACCCTGATCGTCGTGTGAGGGAGAGGGACATGGGCTACAAGACCGATTACGCACGCGTGCACGGCCTCGGCGCCGCCGGCGAGGGGGTGACCCATTGGTGGCGCCAGCGGCTCAGCTCGATCGCGCTCATCCCGCTGACGCTGCTGTTCCTGTTCCCGTTCGCCTCCGCGCTCGGCGAAGGGCACGAGGCGGTGCTGGCGCTTTACGGGGATATGCGCCACGCGCTCGTCGCGGTGCTGATGATCGTGGTGACGTTCTGGCACCTTGCGCAGGGGCTGCAGGTCGTCATCGAGGATTACGTGCACAGCAAGGTGGCGCGCACCGCGCTCCTGCTCGTCAATACATTCGCCAACTTCGCGCTGGGGGCCGCCGGGGTGCTGGCCGTCGCGACGATCCTGTTCGGCGCCTGAGGGGAACGACATGGCAGCTTACGAATACGAGACGCACAGCCACGACGTCGTGGTGGTGGGCGCGGGCGGGTCCGGCCTGCGCGCCACGCTCGGCATGGCCGAGCAAGGGCTCAAGACCGCCTGCATCACCAAGGTCTTCCCGACCCGATCGCACACCGTCGCCGCGCAGGGCGGCATCGCGGCCTCGCTGTCGAACATGGGCCCCGATCACTGGCAGTGGCACATGTACGACACCGTGAAGGGTTCAGACTGGCTCGGCGACACCGACGCGATGGAGTATCTTGCCCGCGAGGCGCCCAAGGCCGTCTACGAGCTCGAGCATTACGGCGTGCCCTTCTCGCGCACAGAGGACGGCAAGATCTACCAGCGCCCCTTCGGCGGCCACACCACCGAGTTCGGCGAGGGCCCGCCCGTGCAGCGCACCTGTGCCGCCGCCGACCGCACCGGCCATGCGATGCTGCACACCCTCTACGGCCAGTCGCTCAAGCAGAAGGCCGAGTTCTACATCGAGTATTTCGCGCTCGATCTGTTGATGTCCGATGACGGGCAGTGCCAGGGCGTGATCGCCTGGAACCTCGATGACGGCACGATGCATGTGTTTCGCGCCAAGATGGTTGTGCTGGCCACCGGCGGCTACGGGCGCGCCTATTTCTCGGCCACCTCGGCGCATACCTGCACGGGTGACGGCAACGGGATGGCCGCGCGCGCCGGGCTGCCGCTGCAGGACATGGAGTTCGTGCAGTTTCATCCGACCGGCATCTACGGCGCGGGCTGCCTGATCACCGAGGGCGCGCGCGGCGAGGGCGGGTATCTCACGAACTCCGAGGGCGAGCGGTTCATGGAACGCTACGCGCCCACCTACAAGGACCTCGCCTCGCGCGATGTCGTCTCGCGCTGCATGACGATGGAGATCCGCGAGGGGCGCGGTGTGGGTCCCAACAAGGACCACATCCATCTGCATCTAAACCACCTGCCCAAGGAGACGCTCGATCTGCGCCTGCCCGGCATCTCGGAGAGCGCGCAGATCTTCGCCGGGGTCGACCTGACCAAGGAGCCGATCCCGGTGCTGCCCACCGTCCATTACAACATGGGCGGCATCCCGACGAATTACTGGGGCGAGGTGCTCAACCCGACGACGGACGATCACGACGCCATCGCGCCGGGGCTGATGGCGGTGGGCGAGGCGGCCTGCGCCTCGGTGCACGGGGCAAACCGGCTCGGCTCCAACTCGCTGATCGACCTCGTGGTATTCGGCCGCGCCGCCGGGATCCGTGCCGCCAAGATCGTCGATCCCGAGGCGCCGGTGCCCGAGCCCTCGGCGGCGTCGATCGACAATGCGCTGGAGCGTTTCGACGGGCTTCGCCACGCCGATGGCGGCACGCCGACCGCCGCGCTGCGCGACGAGATGCAGGACGTGATGCAGAAGAACGCCGCGGTGTTCCGCACCGAGGAGGTGCTCAAGGAGGGTGTCGACAAGATGACCGGCGTGGCGAAGAAGGTGGATGATCTCAAGGTCACCGACCGCTCGCTGATCTGGAACTCCGATCTGATGGAGACGCTGGAGCTGACCAACCTGATGCCCAACGCGCTTACCACCATCGTCGGCGCCGAGGCGCGCCACGAATCGCGCGGCGCCCATGCCCGCGAGGACTATACCGAGCGCGACGACAAGAACTGGCGCGTGCATACCCTCGCGACGACCAAGGGCGCCGAGGTGACGCTGAGCTACCGACCGGTGCATACCGAGCCGCTGACGAAACCCGAGGCGGGCGGCATCGACACCGCGAGAATCGCGCCCAAGGCGCGCGTGTATTGAGGAGGCGACCATGGTCCAGCTGACCCTGCCCAAGAACAGCCAGATCCGCACCGGCAAGACCTGGCCCAAGCCCGAGGGCGCCAGCAATCTGCGCACCTTCCGGATCTACCGCTGGAACCCTGATGACGGCGAGAACCCGCGCGTGGACACCTACCATGTGGACATGGATAGCTGCGGGCCGATGGTTCTCGACGCGATCATCAAGATCAAGAACGAGATCGACCCGACGCTGACCTTCCGGCGCTCCTGCCGCGAGGGGATCTGTGGCTCCTGCGCGATGAATATCGACGGGATCAACACGCTCGCCTGCACCTACGGCATGGACGAGATCAAGGGCGACGTGAAGATCTACCCGCTGCCGCACATGCCGGTGGTCAAGGATCTGATCCCGGATCTCACGCATTTCTACGCCCAGCACGCCTCGATCATGCCCTGGCTCGAGACGAAGTCGAACACCCCCGAGAAGGAGTGGCGCCAGTCGATCGAGGACCGCGAGAAGCTCGACGGGCTCTATGAGTGCGTGATGTGTGCCTGCTGCTCGACCTCCTGCCCGTCCTACTGGTGGAACGGCGACCAGTATCTGGGGCCGGCGGCACTCCTGCACGCCTATCGCTGGGTGATCGACAGCCGCGACGAGGCCACGGGCGAGCGGCTCGACGATCTGCACGACCCGTTCAAGCTCTATCGCTGCCACACCATCATGAACTGCGCAAAGAGCTGCCCCAAGGGGCTCAACCCGGCCAAGGCGATCGGCGAGCTCAAGAAGCTGATGGTCGAGCGCACGATGTAAACCGCGAACAGGGAGCACCATGCTGGTCGTCATCGGTCTGATCGTCGCCTTCGTGGTGCTCCTCTGGCTGCAGCCCTGGAAGAGCCGCGCCTGTCGCTGGCGCGAGGACCGCACACATGACGGCGCACAGACGCGGTTTGTCTGCGTGGCGTGTGGGGTGGTCGTGCTGTCGGACGGGGGGGCGCCGACGCGCTGTCTCGCGGGGGAGCAGTAGGGGTGGCCCGGGGGCCGCCCCGCAGGATCAGTTAACGATCTTC